>JACCXP010000183.1 GCA_013696905.1 Thermoleophilaceae bacterium | reverse complement strand
AGCTGGCCCTGCGGCCAACAATCCCGGCCTGAGAGCGGTTCCACGCCGACACGCGCCCAGCGCGACGAGGCAACGCACCCTTGAGGCAAACGGGATCGACTGCGGGGCCAGCGGTTCTGCGCAGCGGCGTAGCAGTAACGTCAACGACGCATGCGTGATCCGCTGTTCTACATCCCGCGCTTCATTCGCCATTACAGAGATCGGCGTCAGCTCGGCCAGTCGATCGGCCAGTCTCTGAAGAGTGCTCGGGTACGAATGCGGAGCTACCGATGAGAGCACGCCGAGTTCGCCAATCCCTCCTGGCCGCTGTGGGCGGCGATTGGGGAGCCGTCCCGGGGGGCGCCCAGGGCGGCCTACCACCGTGCCCCGATCGCCGATGCGCTGGTTACTGCGACAGTGCAAGACGCGGGGTCGGTGTCTGCACTACGACTGTCATTTTCGGTCGCTTGAGCTAGGCCCCTATCGAACGGCCGGCGGCGGAAGAGTGCGCAACCCTGGCGAGGCGTTCTCTACGGTCCCGCCTGACATGAGCCGACGGCGCACGCCATGACCACCGGCCGGCCGCCCTTCGCGGCCGTCGACCTGGGCGCCGAGAGCGGGCGGGTGGTGCTCGGCCGTGTCGAGCGCGGCCGCGTCACGCTCGAGGAGGCCCACCGCTTCGCAAACCAGCCGGTGCGGGTGTTGAGCACGCTTCACTGGGACGCGCTGCGGCTCCTGCACGAGGTCAAGCTCGGCCTCGGCGAGGCGGGACGGCGCGCGGGGGGCTCGCTCGCCAGCGTGGGCGTGGATGCCTGGGGGGTCGACTTCGGGCTGCTCGATCGGGCCGGGGTCCTGATCGGCAACCCGTTCCACTACCGCGACCCGCGGACCGAGGGGATGATCGACCGTGCGCTCGAGCGCGTCCCCGAGGAGGAGCTCTACGCGACGACCGGGATCCAGGCGATGCCGCTCAACACGCTGTACCAGCTGCTGGCCAGCGAGGGCTCGCCGGCGCTAGCGTCGGCCGACACGCTGCTCTCGATCGCCGACCTGATGACCTACTGGCTGACTGGAGAGCGCCGAGCTGAGCAGACGATCGCGAGCACGACGCAGTTGTACGACCCGCGGGCGCGTGGATGGGCGAGCGAGCTGATCGAACGGCTCGGCATTCCCACGCGCATCTTCCCCGAGCTCGTGCGGGCGGGCACGTGGCTCGGACCGCTGACCGCTGCCGTAGCCGAGGAGGTCGGGCTCGGCGGCGAGGTCGGGGTCACCGCGGTCGCCGAACACGACACCGCCTCGGCTGTCGTCGCCGTGCCCGCCGAGTCCGAGCGCTTCGCCTACATCTCAAGCGGCACATGGTCGCTCGTCGGGGTCGAGCTCGACCGGCCGGCGATCACCGACGAGGGCCGGCGCGCGAACCTCACCAACGAGGTCGGCTTCGGCGACACGTTCCGGCTGCTGAAGAACGTGATGGGATTGTGGCTGCTGCAGGAGTGCCGGCGCGCCTGGGCGCGCGCCGGGCACGATCGCTCCTACGCCGAGCTTGTCGAGCTCGCGGGGCGGGCTCCGCGAGGCGGCGCGCTCGTCGATCCCGACCACCCCGACTTGCTGGCCCCGGGCGACATGCCGCGCCGCATCCGCGGCCTCTGCGAGCGCACGGGCCAAGACCCGCCGGAGGAAGCGGGCCCGATTGTGCGCTGCGTGCTCGAGAGCCTGGCCTGCAAGTATCGCGTGGTGCTCGAGTCGGCCGAGCGCGTGTCCGGGCGCCATACCGACATCGTTCACGTGGTGGGCGGCGGGTCGCGCAACGAGCTGCTGTGCCAGCTGACCGCCGAGACCGCTGCGCGTCCGGTCCTGGCTGGGCCGGCCGAAGCGACGGCGCTCGGCAACGTGATGGTGCAGGCCCACGCCGCGGGGCTGGTTGGCTCGCTCGCGGAGATCCGCCGAATGGTGCGCGACTCGTTTGTAGTGCACCGCTACGAGCCCAAGGGCGGCGACGCGGGTCCGAAGATGCTCGAGCGATTTCTCGCAATCACCGCCTGATACAACTGCGCCGGCCAGGGGCGCCCCGTACGTGCTACTAGCAAGCCAACGCCAAACGATTGCGCGCCACGCGCAGCGCCTGCGCCCCGACGGCCTCGTGGTAGGGGTCGCCGGCAACATCAGCGCGCGCGCGGGCGAGCATGTCGCCATCACCCCCCGCGGCCTCGACTACGACGAGCTGACACCCGAGATCGTGGCCGTCGTCGAGCTTGAAGGAGGCGCAGTGGAGGGTGAGTTCGCTCCCTCGACGGAGCTCCCGATGCACCTGGCGATCTACCGCCGCACGGGCGCCCAGGCGATCGTCCACACCCACGCTCCATACGCCACCGCGCTCTCGATGGTGCTCGACGAGATCCCGCCGGTGCACTACCTGCTGGCCGAGCTCGGCGGGCCGGTGCGCACGGCGCCCTACGCGACGCCCGGCAGCGAGCAGCTCGCCGCCTACGTCGAGCGAGCGCTCGAGGGACGCTCCGCGGCGCTGCTGCAGAGCCACGGCACGATCGCGATCGGGGAGACCGTGGAGCGGGCGTACGCGCGCACGCTGATCCTCGAGTCGATCGCGGCGGCCTACCACCGTGCGCGGATGGTCGGCGAGCCGAGGCTGCTGTCCGCGGCCGAGCTCGACCGCGTTGCGGAAGGCCTGCGGGAGTACCCGATGGGCGAGGGTGCTCCGGCGTAGGCGCGATGCATCCCCCACCGCGCGATAAGCGCTACGGTCGCAGCGGCGTGAGCCTTCAGGGCCTCATCACCGATCCCACCGCGAGCGGCGACGGCGCGGACGGGCGGTGAGCGCAATCGAGGCGTCCGCTCAGAGTCGGGTCGAGCATCGCGCCGCGGCCGCCGTGCACCCGCCGATCTTCCGCCTCGCGGGGGTGACGAAGCGCTTCGGGGGCGTCACCGCCGTCGAGGCTGTCGACTTCGACCTGCGCCGCGGCGAGGTCCACGCCCAGGTGGGCGAGAACGGCGCCGGCAAAAGCACGCTGGTGAAGCTCGTCGGTGGCCTGTACGTGCCCGACGAGGGCCGCGTGGAGGTCGGCGGCGAGGTGGTCCAGTTCTCCTCGCCGCGCGACTCTGAGGCAGCCGGCATCGCGATGATCCCGCAGGAGCTCGACCTCTTCCTGGAGCTGTCGGCCGCGGAGAACCTGTTCGTGGGCCGGCGCCGCCCGCGCCGGCCATGGGGAGCGCTCGACTGGCGCCAGATGGAGGCTCGCGCCCGCGAGCAGCTCGGTGCGCTCGGGGTCGAGTTCGATGTCGAGGCGCCCGTCGAGCGCCTCTCTATGGCCAACCGCCAGATCATGCTGATCGCAAAGGCGCTGATGGGCGACGCGGCCGCGGTCGTGATGGACGAGCCCACCTCGTCGCTGACCGAGCGGGAGGCCGCCCGCCTGTTCCGGATTATCGACGAGCTGACGGCCAGGGGCGTCGGAGTCGTCTACATCTCCCACCGCCTCGGCGAGGTCTTCATGGTGGCCGACCGGATCACGGTCCTGCGTGACGGCCAGCACGTGCGCACAGCGCCCGCGTCCGAGCTCGACTCGGAGGAGGTGGTTCGGCTGATGGTGGGTCGATCACTCGACGAGCTATTCAGCCGCGGTGGCCACGAAGCGGGCGACGTGGCGCTCGAGGTTCGCGGCCTCACCCGAACGGGCGAGTTCGAGGACATCGACCTCACTGTGCGCCACGGCGAGGTCGTCGGGATCGCTGGATTGATCGGCGCGGGGCGCACCGAGCTCGCCCAGACGATCTTCGGCGTTCGAGCGGCCGAACGCGGCGAGGTGCTGGTGGACGGCGAGCCGGTGGAGCTCGACTCGCCGGCGGCAGCGATGGAGGCGGGGATCGGCTACGTGCCCGAGGAGCGCCAGTCGCAGGGACTCGTGCTGCCGTTCACGATCGCGGCCAACATCAGCCTGAGCATCCTCGGGCGGCTGTCGCGGCTCGGCTTCGTCGCAAGCCAGCGCGAACGCGAGACCGCCGACGGGTTCGCCGAGCAGCTCGCGATCCGAGGCGCGCGCGTGTCCGAGCCGGTGAGCCGCCTCTCCGGCGGCAACCAGCAAAAGGTCGTGCTAGCGAAGTCGCTCGCGGGCGGGCCGCAGGTGCTCCTGCTCGACGAGCCGACCCGGGGCGTCGACGTGGGCGCCAAGTCCGAGATCTACCGTCTGATCGACCGCCTGGCGAGCGAGGGCAGGGCGATCGTCCTGATCTCGTCCGAGCTCGAGGAGGTGCTCTCGATGGCCGACCGCGTGCTGGTCATGCGCGAGGGCCGCGTCTCGGCGGAGCTCAGCCGCGAGGAGGCCACGCAGGAGCGCGTGATCGCCGCAGCGACCGGCGTCGCGGTCGGGGAGGACGAGGGCGCCGAGGGCGCCGCCCCGGCCGCGAGCGTGGACACCGAGCGGTGAGCGGCGTCGGCGCTCTTCGGTCCGTCGGGCTTCGAACGGCGCCGACCACTCGCGGCCTGCGCCGCTGGCTGCTGCGCCCCGAGGCGCCGGCGGCCGTGTTCCTCGTCGTGCTGCTGGCGGCCTTCTCGCTGGCCGCCGACCGCTTCCTCACACCCGACAACCTCGAGTCGATCCTGGTCCAGGTGGCGGTGCTGGGGATCATCGCGCTAGCCGTGAACCAGGTGATCCTGGCCGGTGAGATTGACATCTCGGTGGGCTCGATGCTCGGCCTGTGCGCCGTCGCCGTGGGCACGGTCGCCACCGCCACTGGCGGGCTGCTCGCTCCGCTCGCAGCGGGCGTGGCCACCGGCGTCCTGGCCGGCGCCGTGAACGGCCTGCTCGTGACGCTCGGGCGGATCCCCTCGATCATCGTCACGCTCGGGATGCTCTACGCGCTGCGCGGCGTGATCCTGCTCGTGACGGGCGGCACGTGGATCACCCAGATCCCCGACGAGACACGCGTGCTCGGGCTCGCCAAGCTCGCGGGGGTCAGCCTGCCGGTGTTCGTCATGTTCGCGCTCTTCCTGATCGTCAACGCGGTCTCTCGCAATTCGACCTGGGGTCGCGACGTCTTCGCCGTCGGCGGCAACCGCAGGGCCGCGCGACTGGCCGGGCTCGCGATCGACCGCACGCGCTTGCTCGCCTTCGCGCTGGTGGGCGCGTTCGTCGGGATTGCCGCCACGATCTACGTCGGGCGCGCCGGGAGCGTCCAGACCAACGCCGGCGAGGGGCTCGAGCTGCAGGTAATCGCCGCCGTCGTGATCGGCGGCACAAGCATCGCCGGCGGGCGCGGCTCGGCCCTCGCGCCGGTGATCGGCGCGGTACTGATCGGGGTGATCCTCAATGGGATGATCCTGGTCGGCGTGCCCGGCGTCTGGCAGAGCGCCGTGCTCGGCGCGCTGATCCTGCTGGCGGTGACGACCGATGCGCTGCGGCGGCGGCTCGTAGGAGGCGCGGCGTGAGCGCCAATCAGCTGCGCCCGCTCGACGTCCTCAAGGGCGTGCGCTTCACGCGTGAACTCGTGCTGCTCTGCCTGCTAATCGTGCTGGTGGTGGTGCTCGGCCAGATGTCGCCGGTCTTCTTCACGGTCGGCAACCTGCTGAACACCTCGCGCTTCTTCGTGGAGGTCGGGCTGATCGCGCTAGGGATGACCCTGATCATCATCACCGGCGGGATCGACCTGTCGGTGGGCGCGGCGATGGCGCTCGTGGCCGTCACGGTTGGGCTCGCCCACCAGTCGGGGGTCCCGATGGCGCTGGCGCTCGTGCTCGGCCTCGCCGTCGGGCTGGCGGCGGGCCTGTTCAACGGGCTGATGATCACGCGCCTCGACCTGCACCCGCTGGTAGTCACGCTCGGCACGTTCGCGCTGTTTCGGGGGATCGCGCTCGGGGTCTCGGGCGGGGGCGCGGTCTCGAGCTTCCCGCAGTGGTTCGAGTACTTCGGGCAGTTCTACCTCGGGCCCGTGCCAGGGCAGCTGTTCGTGTTCATCGCGGCGGTCACGGCCGTCTGGCTGCTGCTGTCTCGCACGCCCTTCGGGCGGTACGTGTACGCGATCGGCAACAACGAGGAGGCCGCACGCTTCTCGGGCGTCCCGGTGCGCCGCGTGAAAGTCGTGCTCTATACGGGGATCGGCGTGTTGGTGTCGATGGCCGCGGTGATCTACACCTCGCGGGTCTCCACGTCGCGCGCGGATTTCGGCGCTGGTCTCGAGCTCGACGTGATCTCGGCGGTGGTGCTGGGCGGGGCGAGCATCTACGGCGGCTCCGGGACGATCGCCGGGACGGTGCTCGGCGTGGTAATCATTGCGACGTTGCGCAACGGGCTGAGCCTGGCGGGGGTGGAGACCACTTGGCAGGTCTTCCTGCTCGGGGTCCTCCTGATCGCGGCCGTGTTCGTCAACGAGTTCTTCAGACGGAGGGAGGAGTAATGCGAGGAGGGACGCTGAGGACCAGCAACCGCAGGGCGGGAGGAGGGACAATGAGGACCAGCAACCGCAGCGCGTTGACGGTAGCCGCGCTTGCGGCGGTCGTGGCGCTGGTGAGCGGGTGTGGCGAGACCGGCCAGGGCCCGCAGCAGAGCGCGAAGGAGGGGGGCAAGATCATCTGTCTGATGCCCAAGCTCGTGGGCATCCCCTACTTCGAGGCGTCCAAGACGGGCGCTGAGGAGGCGGCCAAGGAGCTGAAGGTCGAGCTGACCTACAACGGCCCGACCGAGGGCAAGGCGGCGCTGCAGGTCGAGATGATCGAGCAACTGATCCAGCGTCAGTGCGGCGCGATCAGCGTCGCCGCCAACGACCCTGACGCGCTCGCGCCGGCGATGAAGAAGGCCAAGGAGGCGGGGATCGCCACCGGGGCCTGGGACGCCGACGTGAAGAAGGACGCGCGCGACGTGTTCGTCAACCAGGCGACCTTCGAGGCGGTCGGCAAGCAGCTCGTGGACATCATGTCCAAGCAGACCGGCGAGAAGGGCGATTTCCTCGTGGTCACCGGCTCACTCACGGCTCCTAACCAGCGCGCCTGGCTCGAGGAGATGAAGGCCCACATGGCCGACAAGTACCCCGACATGAAGGTGGCCGCCGTCGAGCCCGGCGAGGAGAACCTGCAGAAGGGCATCGACGTGACGCGCGACTACCTCAAGGCCAACCCCGACACGGCGGGCGTGTTCGGCATCACGAGCGTCGCGCTGCCGGGCGCCGCCGAGGCGGTCGAGCAAGCCGGCTTGGATGGCAAGGTCAAGGTCACCGGGCTGACCACCCCCAACGAGATGAAGGACTACATCAAGAAGGGGACGGTCGAGGAGTTCGTGCTGTGGAACCCCGTCGACCTTGGCTACCTCGCCGTGCACGTGGCCAAGGCCCAGCTCGACAAGAAGCTGCCGAAGTCCGGCAAGTTCAAGGCCGGACGGCTAGGCGAGGTGGAGGTGGTCAAGCCCGACGAAGTGCTGCTCGGGCCGCCGATCGTCTTCAACAAGGACAACATCGGTGAGTACGACTTCTAGCGAGTCGTACTCGGCGCTCGAGTCCTCGCTGCGCGCCGCGGGCGTCGACCTCGACGTCGTCGAGGCGCGCCTGCGCGCGCAGCGGATCGAGACGCCGTCATGGGGGTACGCGAACTCGGGCACCCGCTTCGGCGTGTTCGCGCAGGAGGGCGTGCCGCGCAACCCGTTCGAAAAGCTCGACGACGCCGCCGAGGTGCACTGCCACACGGGAGTCTGCCCCGCGGTGGCCGTGCACATCCCGTGGGACCGCGTCGATGACTACGGCGAGCTCGCCGCGTATGCGCGGTCGCGCGCGCTCGCGATCGGCGCCGTCAACCCCAACCTCTTCCAGGAGAAGGACTACAAGCTCGGCAGCGTCTGTCACCCCGACGCGCGCGTGCGCCGGATGGCCACAGACCACCTGCTCGAGTGCGTGGCGGTCGCTCGCGAGCTCGGCTCGGACGCGCTGTCGCTGTGGTTTGCCGACGGCACCAACTATCCCGGGCAGGATTCGCTGCATGAGCGGCGCGAGCGGATGACCGCCTGCCTGTCGGAGGCCTACGCCGCGATGGACCCGGAGATGGAGATGCTCGTGGAGTACAAGCTCTACGAGCCGGCGTTCTATGCCACCGACCTCGCGGACTGGGGGAGCGCGCTGCTGGTCTGCCAGCACCTCGGCGAGCGGGCCAAGGTGCTGGTGGACCTCGGCCACCACGCCCATGGCGTGAACATCGAGCAGCTCGTGGCGCTCCTGATCGGTGAGGGGCGGCTCGGCGGCTTTCACTTCAACAACCGCAAGTACGGCGACGACGACCTGATCGTCGGCTCGGTCAACCCGTTCGAGCTGTTCCTGATTTACGTCGAGCTGGCGGGCGCCGAGCAGCTCACCGGCGCCGCTCCCACCCGCTACGCGATCGACCAGTCGCACAACGTCGAGCCGAAGATCGAGGCGATGCTGCTGAGCGTGATGAACCTGCAGGAGGCCTACGCGAAGGCGCTGCTGGTCGACCGCGACACGCTGGCCGAGGCGCAGCTGGCCGGCGACGTGCTCGAGGGCCATCGCGTGCTGCTCGACGCCTACGCGACCGACGTCAGGCCGCTGTGCGCCAAGGTGCGCGAGGATCTCGGCGCCTCGGCTGCTCCGATCGAGGCCTTCCGCGCGAGCGGCTACCGCGAGCGCGTGATTGGGGAGCGCCAGGGCGTCGGGGTGAGCTGGGCTTGAGCGCGGTCGAGCCCGCAGCAAGGTACGAGAACCGCTGGAGCGCGCCGGCGGTGGAGGGGCTGTCCGAGCTGCGCGCGCTCGCCTACCGCTCCAACCTGCTCGGCGCCGACCGGCGGATCGCCAACTGGGGCGGGGGGAACACGTCGTCGAAGCTCGAGGAGACCGACCACACCGGTCGCTCGATGCGCGTACTGAGGGTTAAGGGCAGCGGCACCGACCTCGCGACGATCGAGCCCGTGGGCTTTTCGGGGCTGCGCCTGGACGAGCTGCTCGTGCTCGAGGGCCGCGACGCGATGGCCGACGCCGACATGGTCGACCACCTGCTGCGCTCGGGCGTCGACCCCGGCCAGCCGCGGCCGTCGATCGAGACACTGCTGCACGCGTTCGTCCCCGCCTCACACGTCGACCACACACACCCCGACGCCGTGATCGCGCTGACATGCGCACCCGGCGGGCGTCGGCTCGCCGAGGAGGCGTTCGGCGACGAGGCCGAGTGGGTCGACTGGGTGCGGCCAGGATTCGCGCTGTCGAAGCTGATCGCCGAGCGCGTCCGCGGTCGGCCGAGTGTGCGCTTCGTCATGCTCGAGAAGCACGGGCTCGTCACCTGGGGGGACAGCGGCGAGGAGTCCTACCGGCGCACGCTCGAGGCAGTCGAGCGCTCGCACGCCGCGCTGGCCGAACACGGATCGCGGCGGCCGTTCGGGGCGTCGTGCGCGCGGGCACTCGATCTGAACGGGCGACGCGAGCTCCTCGTCCAGGCAATGCCGGTCCTGCGCGGCGCGCTCTCGCGTGAGCGCCACCACGTCCTTCAGCTGGACACCTCCGATGAAGTGCTCGAGTTCCTCGCCGGCGAGGACAGCCGTCGCCTGTCGCAGGTCGGCGCCGCCTGCCCCGACCATCTCGTGAACACGAAGTCCAACCCGCTGTGGGTGGACTGGAGCGGTGAGGAGGGCGAGGAGCTCGTCGGCGCGCTGCGACGCGGCGAGGAGGAGTACGAGCGCTGGTATCGCGACTACTACGAGCGCCACCTAGACGACGAGACGCGGCCGTTCGCGATCGACCCGCCCGGTCCTCGCGTGACGCTGATGCCCGGCCTGGGCATGATCACGAGTGGAACGAACGCGACCAAGGCCGACGTCACGAGCCAGCTCTACCATCGCGCGATCGAGGTCATTCGCCTGGCCGCGGCCGTGAGCGACTTCACCTCTCTGTCGCAGGCGGAGGCGTTCGCGGTCGAGTACTGGCCGCTCGAGCGCTACAAGCTCACGCTGGCGCGGCCGCCGCGCGAGCTCGACGGCCGCGTGGCGCTCGTGACCGGCGCGGCGAGCGGGATCGGCCGCGCG
>JACCXP010000156.1 GCA_013696905.1 Thermoleophilaceae bacterium | reverse complement strand
AGCCGCCTGGCCATTACCGAGGCCTTACGCACGTTCGACGCTACCCGATCAGCCCGCGCGCGCGCAGGTCGCTCACAGCCTCGTCGCCGCGCTCCTCGACGGTCTGGTGCGCCACCCACGCGGCCAGCTCGGGCAGGCCGTCGGCGAGCGTTCGCGAGGCCTCGAAGCCGAGCAGCTCACGCGCGCGGGTCGTGTCGGCGAAGCAGTGGCGGATGTCCCCCGCGCGAAACTCACCGGTCACGTCGGGCTCGAGCTCTGCGCCGAGCGCGGTCGCGACGTCTCGCGCAAGCGCGAGGATCGTGACCTGGCGGCCGGTTGCCACGTTGATCGCGTGCCCGGCGGCCTCGGGAGCCTCCATCGCGGCAAGCGTCGCGCGCGCGACGTCGCTCACGTGCACGAGGTCGCGAATCTGCGCTCCGTCCTCGAACACCCGCGGCCGGCGGCCGGCGAGCAGCCGGGCGGCGAAGATCGCGGCGACGCCGGTGTAGGGGTTGGCGAGCGCCTGGCGTGGCCCGTAGACGTTCAGGTAGCGAAGCGCCACCGCCTCGAGCCCGTAGGCGGCGCCGAGCACGAGCGTCAGCTCCTCCTGATCCCGCTTGGTGATCCCGTAGACGCTCGTCGGGTGCAGCGGGCGCTCCTCGCTCGTCGGAGCCGGCACGAGCGTGCGACCGCAGCGCGGACAACGCGGCTCCCAGTCGCGGCGGCGCAGTTGCTCGAGTGAGCGCACCGGCGGCGCCACCACGCCGTGCTCGGAGCACTCGTAGGCGCCCTCGCCATAGACCACCATCGACGAGGCGACAACCAGGCGCCGGATGCGGTCGCGGCGGGCGAGCAAGGCCTCGAGCAGCGTCGCGGTGCCGCCGCAGTTCGCGTCGACCGCACGGCGCACGTTCACCATCGACTCCCCGTTGCCGACCACGCCACCGAGGTGAAAAACGCGGTCGACGCCCTCGAGCGCGCGGTCGACCGCCTCGCGGTCGCGCAGGTCGCTCACAAGCAGCTCGACCTCGGCTGGCAGGTGTGCGGGTGCCTCGCCACTCGGATGGGCGAGCGGGTCGAGGTTGTCGAGCACGCGCACGCGCTCACCGCAGGCGAGCAGTGCGTCGACGAGGTGAGAGCCGATGAAGCCCGCCCCGCCGGTCACGAGCACCCCGCTCACCAGACGGTCCCGAGCAGGATCTCGACGGCGAGCGCCTGCGCCGCCAGCAGGCCAAGCACCGCCGACAGTCGCTGTGGCGCGAGCTGCGTCGCGGCTGCGAGGCACGCGAGCGGCACCATGAACAGCCAGATGCGCTCGGTCTCGGCCTTGCTGAAGCCGAGCACCGCGGCGGTCACGACCACGCCGGCGAGCGCGATCGCGGCAGCTTGGCGAGCGGCGAGCGCGCGCAGCGTAAGCCATGCGACGGGCACGCCCATGGCGAGCAGAAAGGCGACCGGCGAGCCGAAAAGCCAGTACCAGTAGGGGCGCCCGAAGTAGATCCCGGCGCGATAGGCCTCGTTCGCTGCTGCGAGCGTGCCGAACGGGTCAAAGCCCGTGAGGGCGTAGAGCCCGGCGTAGAACGCCACCAGCGCCACGGCACACACGACGGCCAGGCGTGCGGCCGAGGCGACGCCCAGGCGCGCGGCGCTCAGCAGCGTCGCCCACGCTCCGACCGCCAGCAGGGCCCAGGAGAAGAACGAGGCGAGCGCCAGCGCCAGCGCTCCGAGCGCGCGGGCGAGCGGGCGGCGCGCAGCGAGCAGGGTCGCTGCGCCGACGCCTAGCGTCGCGAACATGGCGTCGGCCGAGGTCGCCCCGTAGAGGAGCGCGGAGGGCGCAAAGGCAAACAGCAGCGCCGCCGTGCGCGCTGCGCTCTCGTCGAGCAACTCGCGACCGAGCGCGTAGGTGAGTGGGGCGGCCAGCGCGCCCGTCGCGATCGTAAGCGTCGCCATCCCGGCGGCGCTGTCGATGCCGAGCAGGTGGAGCGCGAGCAGCGTGCCGGGCGGGTGGGCGGAGGGGTGCAGCGGCAGCGTCGGCGCCAGCTCGGCGAAGCGGTCGAGGAAGGTGCGGGCGCCGAGCTCGAGCGCTGGAAGCGCCGGCAGGTACTCGTTCTGGCCGCGCGTGCCCTGGAAGACGGCCGCCCACGCGTAGGGGCCGTCGGTGGACGTGGCGAGTGCGAGGCGCAGCCCGAGCGCCAGCGCAAACGCCGCCGCCGCGAACCCGAGCGGCCCGACGGCGCGTGAGCAGAGGCGGCCCGCGGTGGCGGCGCCCGCGAAC
>JACCXP010000136.1 GCA_013696905.1 Thermoleophilaceae bacterium | reverse complement strand
GGCTGGCGCGACAAGCTGCTCGAGGGCGGCAAGTCCGAGCTCGCCGGCAAGGAGGAGCGCCAGGGGGAGCGGGAGCTGCGGCGCCGCGTGGCGCAGCTCGAGCGGGCGCTCGGGCGCAAGACCTACGAGCTCGAGATCGCGGGGGAAGCATTGCGGGGCTGGGAGTGAGACAGCGCGTCGCCCGGTCCCGCCAGCTGGTCGCGAGCGGCAGGAAGCTCGCGGTCGTGGCGCGCGTGATGCAGGTCTCTCGCCAGGCGATCTACCGGGTGCCGAGGCGCAGGACCGACCCCGGCCCGAGACCGATCTCGGGCCCGGTCGACCGGGCGCTCGTCGAGGTGGCAAGGCGCAACCCAACCGACGGCACCCGCATGGTGGCGGCGCTCACGAGCCGAGCGCTCGGCCGCCAGGTCAACCGCAAGCGCGCCCAGCGGGTGATGCGCGCGCAGCGCCTGCTAAAGCGCCACCGCCGGACGGGCCGTCGCCGGCGCCCGGGCTTCTTTCGCGTCGAGCGCCCCGACCAGCTCTGGCACATGGACATGACCTCGGTCTGGGTGGCAGAGCACGGCTGGTGCTACCTGAACGCGGCGATCGACTGCTGCACGCGCGAGATGCCGGCCTGGGGACTCGACGTTCGCTGCCGCGCCGAGGAGGCGATCGCGGTCATCGAGGCGGGCGCCGCCCGCCACGGTCTCGAGCCCGGCACGCTCACGCTCGGCACCGACAACGGCACCGCCTACACGAGCCGCGCCTTTCGCGCGCGCCTTAGGGACCTCGGGGTTGTCCACCGCCGCGGCGGCTACCGCGATCCCGAGTCGCAGGCGTTCATCGAGAGCTTCTTCTCGAAGCTCAAGCAGCGCTGCGTCTGGCGCCACGAGTTCGAGACCCTCGACCAGGCGAGGGAGGTGATCGCCGCCTACATCGAGCGCTACCACGACCGGCCTCACTCGGGGCTTGGCTACCGGACGCCGAGCGAGGTCCGTCAGACCTGGGACGATGCCCAGGAAGCACTACACAAACAAGCGGCCTGAGGTGTCAACGGCGGCGGGGAGCAGTCCAGGACCAGAGGCGACGGCCGGTACGCTCCTTCGAGATGAACATCTATCAGCTCCTAGCCGCCGTTTGGCGAGCCAAGCTCCTGTTCGTGTTGACGCTGCTCGCATGCCTGGGCGCCGTCGTGGCCGTCACCCTAAGCCTCCCGAAGACGTATCAGGCCACCGCCACGTTGCTGGTCGGCCTCAACAAGGGGGCAGACAAGGCGGTCACGTACGACGTCAACCTCGGCGAGCAGCTGACGCGCACCTACGCGACGCTGGCGGCGAATCCGAACGTGGCCGAGGCGGCGCGCGGACGGCTCAAGCTCTCGACGCCGCCTCAAGAGTTGCTGCAGAGGATGTCTTTCGCGCCCGTCGAGCGCACCCAGCTTCTCCAGATCAGGGCGGAGGGCAGGTCGCCGTCCGAGGCTCGGACCTTGGCTAACGGCTACTCGGCCGCCTTCGTCGAGCGCGTAGCCGGACAGTTCGCCGCCGGGCAGACCCAGGCCACGGTGTCGATAAACGAGCCCGCCGCCTCTCCCGCGCGGGCCGCGACGCCGAACCCGCCGATCTACATCGGCTTGGGGACGTTGGTTGCCCTTGTGATCGCGCTGGCGGTGGCCCTGCTGAGGGAACGACTTGACAATCGCATCCGCGTTGCAGAGGACGAGGACATGGTTTTCGGCCACCCGATCCTCGCGCGCCTCCCGAACGTGTCGGGTAAGCGAGGCAGGTGGAAAGACATTGAGGCCTTCGGGCTTCTGAAGACGAACATCGACCTGTCAAGCGACAACCCGGCGCAGGTGCTCCTCATAACCAGTGCCGAGCAAGGGGAGGGCAAGAGCACCGTCGCTGCTCGGCTGGCGACGACCGCGCTAGCCGACGGAGAGCGCGTGGTGCTGATCGAGGCCGACCCGAGGCGCCCAGGCTTGGGACAGCGGCTGGAGGCCGCACCGGCGCCGGTCGGCCTGACGAACTACCTCGCCGGAGCGGCTGACCTGGATGATGTGATCGTGCCTGCTCAGGTACGCCTCGACGTAATCTGGTCGGGGCCCATGCCCCCGAACTTCGGGGCCCTCCTAGGATCGCCCAAGTTTGAAGCCCTCCTCGACATCATGCGTCGTACCCACGACCGTGTGATCATTGACTGCTCGCCGGTCCTGGCGCGAGCCGACGCGTCGATCATCGGCTTTCACGCCGACGGCACCGTCTACGTGATTGACGTCCGACGTACCACGCGCTCCTCCGTGCAGGCGGGGCTCAATCAACTTGGCAAGGCACGCGGCCGCCTTCTCGGCATGGTCTTGAACCGAACCTCGGTCGGCGGGCTCGGGTACTACGCGGGGCAGACACCGCCCGACGCGGTTTCGCCGCTCGAACTGGCCGCGACTGAGCAGGCCCGGCACGACGGCCGATGATGACGGCGTCACCTGGGGTGCGTCGCGAGCCCTGGGTCGAGAATCGTCATCGTGCGCGCGCCTTGCGTCCGCGGATGGCCAGCACTGATCGGAAGGGAGG
>JACCXP010000133.1 GCA_013696905.1 Thermoleophilaceae bacterium | reverse complement strand
GATCGACGAGATCGCGGCGAGGTCGAACGTCGAGGTCCGGGTGAACGCCGAGGTCGTCGGCGGGGGAGGCGAGGGGCGGCTCGAGCACCTGCTCGTGAGCGACAGGACGACCGGACGGGCCGAGCGCGTGGATGCGGCCGGGCTCTTCCTCTTCATCGGCGCGCGGCCGCACACGGAATGGCTGCCGCCTGAGATCGAGCGCGACGAGCGGGGCTTCGTGCTCACCGCTCCGGACATTCCGCTCGAGGGCCATGCGCCGCTCGAGCGCCCGCCGCTCCACCTCGAGACGAGCCTGCCCGGCGTCTTTGCGGTCGGCGACGTGCGCAGCCGCTCTGTCAAGCGGGTCGCCTCGGCGGTCGGGGAGGGGTCCGTCGCGATCCAGCAGGTTCACGAGTATCTCCTCAGGTGGCGCCTGGCCGGCGCGCCACCGATGGTCGATGCTCCAAGTCCAGCGGATGTCAGGAACCCGCACAGCGTCTCCACCTGAGGCGAGCACGGCGAGCATGCGCCGGCTGACGCTCGGGATCGCAGCCGTGCTTCCCCTGGTCGGTCTCGTGCTGCTGCTCGCGGCACCGGCGCTCGACATCTGGTGGCAGCACGACCCGGCTCACTTCTGGCTCGTGCTGGTTGCCGGCGCCCTCAACGCGTCGCTTGCCTATGCGACCGGTAGCGCGGCTCGCCGCCGCGGCGACGCGCGCGTGTTCCTCGTCTCGCTCACCTTCCTGTCCGCGGCGGGCTTCCTCGGCCTGCACGCGCTCGCGACTCCGGGTGTCCTGCTCGCGGGGCCGAACGCCGGCTTCGCGCTTGCGACCCCGGTGGGGCTCGTGCTCGCGAGCGGCTTTGCCGCGGCTTCGAGCGGACCGCTGACAGGTGAGGCGACCGCCTGGCTGATGCGCCGGGCGAGGCTGGCGCAAGCTGGGCTGCTTGCGGTGATCGGCGCGTGGGCGACCGTCTCGCTGATGGGACTGCCGCCGCTCGACGGCGCGGAGCTCGAGCGGGCATCCGGCCCCTTGCTCGTGTTCGCGGCCGCAGGCGTTGGGCTCTACGGAGTCGCGGTGTTGCGCTACGCCCGCCTCTACCGGCGCAGGCAGGCCGAGCTGCTGCTCGGGCTCGCGGCCGCCTTCACCCTGCTCGCGGAGGCGATGGTGGCCGTAGCGTTCGGCCGCAACTGGCACGCCACCTGGTGGGAGTGGCACCTCCTGATGCTGATCGCCTTCGCCGTGATCGCCTACACCGCCCACCGCCAATGGCACGAGGAGCGCTTCAGCGACTTGTACCTGGAGCAGACGGCAGCCGGGAGGCGCGAGATCAGCGTCCTCTTCGCCGACCTCGAGGGCTTCACGAGCTTCTCGGAGCGGCATGACCCGGGCGAGGTCGCGGAGATGCTGAACGCCTACTTCGACGTCGTGATCCCACCGCTCGTCGAGCGCTTCGGCGGCGATGTCGACCGCATCATCGGAGACGCGCTGATGGTCACCTTCAACCGTCGCGGCGACCAGCCCGACCACGCGCGGCTGGCGGCCGAGGCAGGGCTCGCGCTCGTCGAGGCGACCGCGGCTGTCGCGACCGAGCGCCCGGACTGGCCCCGCTTCCGGGTCGGCGTCAACACTGGAGCGGCCATGATCGGTGTTCTCGGCACCGCCGGCGGGCGCACCCATACGGCGATCGGGGACACCGTGAACATCGCCGCGCGGCTCGAGAGCGAGGCGCCGGTCGGGCGCGTCGCACTCGGCCCCGAGACCGTCGCCCGGCTGCCGGGGGCTCGCACCGAGTCGCTCGGCGCGATCGCCGTGAAGGGCAAGGCCTCAGGCGTGGACGCGTACCTGCTCGTGTCGCTGAACGGCGGCAGCGGCGAGCCCTCGCACGGCCAGGGGCGCTGACGGGTCCCCGAGGAGCGCTGGTAGACTGCCCGCCCCCGCGGACGGCGCGCCGGCCGCCCGCCGGTAGTCCCAAGCCGAGCAGTCGAGAGGAGAGCCGAGCAGCAGATGCGAGCCGTCGACGCGATCATGGAGTGCCTCAAGGCCGAGGGGGTCGACGCCGTCTTCGGGCTCCCCGGCGGCGCCAACCTGCCCACCTACGACGCGCTCTACGACGCCGGCATCCGCCACATACTCGTCCGCCACGAGCAGGGCGCGGGCCACGCCGCGGCGGGCTATGCGAAGGCCACCGGGCGCGTCGGTGTGGCGCTCGCGACGTCGGGTCCAGGCGCGACCAACCTCGTCACGGCGATCGCCGACGCCGTGATGGACTCCGTGCCGACGGTCTTCATCACGGGACAGGTGCGCACCGAGCTGCTCGGCACGGACGGCTTCCAGGAGGCTGACATCAGCGGCATCACGATGCCGATCGTCAAGCACTCGATGATGATCCACGACCCGCGTGACATCCCGCGCTCGATCCACGAGGCCTTCCACATCGCTCGTACCGGCAGGCCGGGACCCGTCCTCGTCGACGTGCCGCAGGATCTCTCGCGCGCCGACATCAACTACGAGCCGATCGACTCCGTCTCGCTCCCAGGCTACAAGCCGACGACCGAGGGCAACGTCAAGCAGATCCGCCTCGCCGCCAAGGCGCTCGCCAATGCGCGCCGGCCCGTTCTGTACGTCGGCGGCGGCGTGATCAACGCCGGTGGTTCGAAGGAGCTGACGGAGCTTGCGCTCTCAGATCGCTTCCCGGTCACCTGCACCCTGATGGGCCTCGGCGCGTTCGGGGCTCCGCACGACCAGTGGCTCGGCATGCCCGGCATGCACGGGACCCGCACGGCCAACTACACGATCGACGAGGCCGATCTCGTCTGTGCGATCGGCGCGCGCTTCGACGACCGGGTGACCGGCAAGCTGTCGGAGTTCGCGCCACGGGCGAAGTTCATCCACATCGACGTCGATCCGGCCGAGATCTCGAAGAACGTCCCGGCCCACATCCCGATCGTCGGGGACGCCAAGCGGATCCTGCCGAAGCTCACGCGTGAGTACAGGGCGCTCGAGACCGACCCGACCCGCCTCGACGGCTGGTGGCAGCGAATCCGCGGCTGGCAGGAGAAGTATCCGCTCGCCTACGTCGACTCCGAGGACTCGGAGATCAAGCCGCAGTACATGATCGAGGCCCTCTACGAGGCCACCGGCGGCGACGCGATCGTCACCTCGGACGTCGGCCAGCACCAGATGTGGGTCGCGCAGTACTACGACTTCGCGAAGCCGCGCCGCTGGCTCAACTCGGGCGGTCTCGGGACGATGGGGGTCGGGCTCCCGTTCGCCATGGGCGCCGCCGTCGGTTGTCCGGAGGAGACGGTGGTCTGCGTGGCGGGCGACGGCTCGATGCAGATGAACACCCAGGAGCTCGCGACCTGCGTCGACGAGCGCATCCCGGTCAAGGTCTTCATCATGAACAACGGCTACCTCGGCATGGTCCGCCAGTGGCAGGAGCTGTTCTGGGACCGCCGCTACTCCTCCGTCGACATCGGCGGGCCAAGCCCCGACTGGGTCAAGCTGGCCGACGCCTACGGAGCGCTCGGGATGCGCGTCAGCGACAAGGCCGAGCTGCCCGAGGTGATGCGTACCGCGCTTGCCGCCGAGGGGCCGGTCGTGGTCGACGTGCGCGTGACCAAGGAGGAGAACACCTACCCGATGATCCCCGCCGGGCAGCCCGCGCGGGACATGGTGGGGTAGTCGCGATGGGCGAGCCGGCGACGCAGGAGATCCTCGACCTGCGCGACCTGCAGGTCCCCGGGGCGCGCCCTGGGCGCAGGCACATCCTCTCGATCCTGGTCGAGAACAAGCCGGGTGTGCTGGCGCGCGTCGCCGGCCTGTTCGCGCGTCGGGGGTTCAACATCGCCACGCTCGCGGTCGGCCCTACCGACGACTCCACGGTCTCGCGCGTCACCCTGACCGTCGACGGGGCGGTGCACCCGATCGATCAGGTCACCAAGCAGCTCCACAAGCTCGTCAACGTGATCAAGATCCGCGACCTCGAGCCCGACGAGACGGTCGCGCGCGAGCTCGCGCTGTTCAAGATCTCCGCAGACGCCGACTCGCGCGCCCAGATCATGCAGTTCACCGACATATTCCGCGGCAAGGTGATCGACGTGTCGAAGCGCTCGGTGACCGTGGAGGTCACGGGCACCGACGACAAGATCGAGGCCTTCGAGCGGATGATTCGCCCGTTCGGGCTGATCGAGATGGTGCGCACCGGCGAGATCGCCGTGTCGCGCGGCCGCGCGGTCACCTAACACCCCTTGCCGCCCTCGTTCGCGCTGCCGGAAGCGGCGCGTGGGCGTCTCGAGGCCCGCATCCGCTCGGCCACAGCGCGCGCCGCTCGTGAGCGCCGGCCCGTCGTCGTCGCGGTCACGGCGCCGGTCGCGGTCGATCTCGACCTGTCCGCCGCCGTGCTTCGGGCGCGGCGCCCAGACGACCGCTTCTTCTGCCTCGAGCAGCCCGAACGGGCCGGCTTCTGCCTGGCGGCGCTAGGCGCGGCGACGCTCGTGCAGGGGAGCGGGGCGGGGCGGTTCGCGGCGGCCACGGCCGCGTGCCGGCGCGTGGT
>JACCXP010000073.1 GCA_013696905.1 Thermoleophilaceae bacterium | reverse complement strand
GGCTGCGGGCGAGCCTCGGCGAGGCCGCCTCGGGCGATGGCACCGGGCGCCGGCGCACGCGCTCAGAGGCCAAGGACGCCGCCGTACGCGAGCGACTCGAGCCGCTCGGCGAGGGCGAGCGCCCGCGCGCGGTGACCGTGGCCGCGACGGTGGCGGCGGCCGTGGCGCTCGTCAACGTGGTCGCCTACGCACTCGGCTTCGAGCTCGGAGGCGCCCGCCCCGCGCCGGTGAGCGTGGCCGCGCCGGCGTTGCTCATGGGGCTCGCCGCATGGGGCCTGTGGCGGGTGCGCTACTGGGCGGTGCTGACGATGCAGGTGCTGCTCTGCCTGGTGATCGTGATCTTCTCGCTGGCGGCCTTCAACGCGGCCGACGCGGGCAGCCTGTTGACGGCGGCCGCCGTGGTGGTGGCGGCGGGCGCGCTCTTCTGGTCGTTGGTCAAGGCGATGGCCCGCATCCAGATGCCGGCCGGCCGATGACCGCCGCCGCCGAGCCGTTCTCCTACCTCCAGCGAGTGAGCTTCAGCGACATCGACGCGCTCAAGCACATGAACAACGTCGAGTTCCTGCGCTTCTACGAGAACGCGCGCATCGCCTACTTCCGCCAGATCGTGCCCGACTACGAGCCCGTGCACGGCGGGCGGATCGGGGTGATCTTCGCCGAATGCCAGATCGCCTATCGCTCTCCGGCCCACTTCGAGGAGGAGGTCCGCACCACGATCCTCCCCAGCGACCTCAAGCGCTCGAGCGTCCGGCTCGGGTTCGAGATGCGCTGCGAGGCCGACGGGCGCCTGCTGGCCGAGGGCCACGGCGTGATCGTCGGCTACGACTACGCGAGCGGCAGGGCCGCGCCGTTCGCCGACGACGTGCGCGAGCATTTGGGCGCCACGGTGATCGGATAGGGTCGAAGAGCAATGGCCGAGTCCCAGTACGACTGCATCGTGATCGGCTCGGGCCCCGGCGGCTACGTGGCCGCCATCCGCGCCGCCCAGGTCGGGATGAAGACCGCGGTCGTCGAGAAGGATCGTGTCGGGGGCCGCTGCCTCAACTACGCGTGCATCCCCGCCAAGGCGGTGCTGCGAGTGGCCGACATCGTCGAGGAGGTGCGCCACGCGAAGGACTTCGGGGTGAGCGTCAACGGCGGTCCCGAGATCGACTTCAAGGGCGTGGCGAGCCACCGCGACAAGGTCGTAAAGACGCTCACCGGCGGCGTCTCCAACCTGATGAAGAAGAACAAGATCGATGTCCTGACGGGAGAGGGCTCGCTTACCAAGGACGGCAACGTGACCGTCGACGGCGGCGACGAGATCGGGGCGAAGACCGTGATCATCGCCACCGGGTCGGTGTCGAAGCCGCTGTTCGGGCTCGAGTTCGGCGATCGGGTGCTCTCGACCGAGACGGGCTGGGCGCTCGGCAAGCTGCCCGGCCGCCTGGCCGTTGTCGGCGGCGGGGCCTCCGGCACCGAGGTCGCATCGGCGTTCGGTCGCCTCGGCACGGAGGTCTTCCTGTTCGAGGCGCTGCCGCAGATACTCCCGCTCGAGGACGAGGAGATCGCCAAGGTCGCAGCGCGCGAGATCGCGAAGCAGAACGTGAAGATCGTGACCGGCGCCGAGATCGAGTCCGTCGACGCAAAGAAGGACGGCGTCACGATCAAGTACCAGGACGGCACGGAGAAGTTCGACTACATCTGCATCGCCGCCGGCCGCGCCGCCGACGTCGAGGCGCTAGGCCTCGACGAGGCCGGCATCGAGATGGACGACTCGGGCCACATCAAGGTCGACGAGCTCCTGCGCACCACCAAGGAGGGCGTCTACGCGATCGGGGACATCGTGCCCGGCCCGGCACTCGCCCACAAGGCCTCCGACGAGGGCGTTGTCGCGATCGAGCACGCCGCAGGCGTCGACCCGCATCCGCTCGAGTACGACTACATCCCTGGGGCGACCTTCTGCTCGCCGCAGGTGGCGAGCTTCGGTTTCACCGAGAAGCAGGCGCGCGACGCGGGCTACGACGTCGTGGTCGGCAAGGTGCCCGTGGGCGCCGCCGGCGCGGCCACCGTCTACGGCGATCGCTCGGGCATGGTCAAGATCATCGGCGACAAGAAGTACGGCGAGCTGATCGGCGGGCACATCGTGTCGGCCAAGGCCGCCGACCTGATCGAGGAGCTCGTGATGGCGCGTCACCTCGAGGGTGGCTTCCACGAGGTGGCGCACACGGTGCACCCTCACCCGGCGTTCGCGGAGGCCGTGATGGAGGCCGCGCGCGCGGCCGACGGCTGGCTCATCCACGGCTGACGACGCGGACTTCGCGCCAGCGGACCGGCCGGTCTTCTACTACGACCTCGCGTCGCCCTACGCGTGGCTCGCGGCCGAGCGCGTGAGCCACGTGCTGGCTGTGCCACCGATCTGGCAGCCCGTGCTCGCGAGCGAGTTGCCAGAGCGCCCGGGCGCGCGGGCTCTCGAGCCCGAGGAGCGCGAGCTGGTCGAGCGCCGCGCCGCGGCGCTCGGGCTGCAGACCGTGCGCTGGCCCCCCGCGGGGTCACTCGACTCGCGCGTCGCGATGCTCGCCGCTACCTTCGCCCAGCAGGCCGGCCGCGTGGTCGCATTCTCGCTCGCGGCCTTCCGCCAGGCCTTTGCCGCCGGGCGCGACCTGAGCGTGCCCGACAACGTTCTGATCGCAGCCGCCGCGTGCGAGCTGCACCCGCGCGCGGTGCTGAAGGGGATCGAGTCGCGCTCGGTGCACGAGCGGCTGTCCGTGGCGACCGAGGAGGCCGCGACCCGGGGGGTGCGCCGAGTGCCGACCGTGCGCCTCGGCACGCGGCTGTTCGAGGGCGAGCAGCGCGTCGAGGACGCGGCGCGCGCCGCTGCCGAGGGGCAGGCTTGTGCGGACCAGCCGTTAGAGTGACGCGCCCCGACCGCGAAGCGCCCGTGGAGGTTTCCGTTGGCCACTGACATCACGATGCCCCGTCTGTCCGACTCGATGGAAGAGGGGACCGTGCTGAAGTGGCTGGTCGAGACCGGCGCCGAGATCAAGCGCGGGCAGGAGATCGCCGAGATCGAGACCGACAAGGCGAACATGACCTACGAGGCCGATGTCGAGGGCACGCTGAGCGAGATCGTCGCCGGCGAGGGCGACACCGTCGCGATCGGGGAGGTGATCGCGCGGCTCGGGGAGGGCGGCGAGACGCCCTCGGGTGGCGATGAGGAGGACTCGGCGGGAGAGGACGAGGCCGAGGCGTCCGCGGACGAGGACGCGGACGACGACGGCGCCGATGAGGAGGAGGCCGCGGAGGAGGAGGCAGCTCCCGTCGCGACCAAGGAGGAGGACTCCGACAACGGCGCGAGCGCCGGCGAGGCCAAGAAGTCCTCCGCCGACTCCGGCGAGAACGGCGACGGCCGCGTCAAGGCCTCCCCGGTCGCCCGCCGCATGGCCACCGAGATGAGCGTCGACCTCGCGAGCCTCGAGGGCTCGGGGCCCGGTGGTCGGATCGTGAAGGCCGACGTGCAGGCCGCCGCGGACGGCGGCGGTGCGAAGGCCGAGAGCGACGAGGCGCCCGACACGAGCTCTGCGACGACCGCGACCGAGGACAAGCCCGAGCCGCCCCCGTCGGAGCGCGGCGCGGCGGGCGACGCCGGAGCCAAGGGCGAGACCGAGGTCATCGAGCTCTCTCGACTGCAGAAGACGGTCGCCCGGCGGATGGCCGAGTCGAAGGCGACGGCGCCCGACTTCCAGCTCTTGATGGAGGTCGACATGAGCCGCTGCGTCGCGCTGCGCGCACAGCTCAAGGAGGTCGCCGAGAAGCCGCCCTCCTACAACGACATGGTCATCAAGGCCGTCGCGCTCGCGCTGCGCGAGTTCCCGCGCGTCAACGGCGCCTACAAGGACGGCTCGTTCGAGCTCTACTCGCGCGTGAATGTGGGTGTCGCCGTGGCAGCCCAAGACGCGCTCGTCGTGCCGACGATCTTCGACGCCGACAAGAAGTCGCTCGGCGAGATCTCGCGCGACGTGCGCGGACTCGCCGCCAAGGTGCGCGACGGCAAGATCGCCCCACCGGAGCTGTCGGGCGGGACGTTCGCCGTATCGAACCTCGGCATGTTCGGAGTCGACGACGTGACCGCCGTGCTCAACCCGCCGCAGGCAGGGATCATCGGTGTTGGCGCGATGAAGACGAAGCCGATCGTCGACGACGACGGGCGGATCGTGGCGCACGAGATGATGAACATCAGGCTTACCGGCGACCACCGCATCCTCTATGGCGCCGACGGCGCGGAGTTCCTGGGACGTGTCAGGGCGCTGCTCGAGCAGCCGCTTCAGCTCGCGCTCTGAGAGGACCTACTTCGGGAGCTCGCGCCGCCCGCCGGCGCGCGAGAGCCGCTCCACGAGCCGCTCGCGCAGGCGACGTGTGCGCACGCCGACGTCGCCGAAGACCGTCCAGCCGGTGAGCACGACGCGCGGGGAGCCGGGCCGGGCTACCTCGCCGGCGTCGTGCCGGATATCGCCGAACACGGTCCGCGTGCGGATCTCGACGGCGATTCCCTCCGGCACCAGTAGCTCGACGTCGCCGAAGACCGTCCCGGCCTCGATCTCGACCTCCTCCTCACTGACCTGCGCCTCGCGCAGGTCGAGCACGACGTCACCGAAGACGGTGTCCCAGCGGCTGCGGGCGGGGACCATCCAGCCGCCCGAACGCCGGAGGTCGCCGAAGACCGCCGAGTTGCGCGTCGCCGCGACGATCTCGCCCCCAGTCGTCGCGGCGGGGAGATCGCCGGTGACCACCTCGAGCTGCGCGCGCGTGGTGGCGCCGGCGGCGGCCTCGATCCGGTCCGAGAGCTCCTCGAGGCTCAACCGGCCTTCACCGGCGGCACCTCGCAGCAGCTCGATCGCCCGCTCGCGCTCGGCGTCGGATGCCCGGAGGGGCGCAGAGGCCTCAATCTCTTTGCGCTCCGTGGCACGGGGGCTCTTGGGCGCCGGCGCCGTGTAGGGACGGGTCTCGAGGCCGCCCACGCGCCCGCCGATCTCGATGCGCCCGTCGCCGACCGGTCGTGCCTCGATCACCGAGCCGGCCCCCTGGCGAATCGTGACCGCCCGCCCGAGCAGCGCACACAGCCGCACCGCGTGGGCGCCCGTGGCCTCGTCCTCCTCGATCCCGAGCCGGGGCGGAAAGACGCGCGCCCGCACGAGACCGCGCTCGCGGTCCTCCCACGCCCACGCTCCCACGAGGTCGTGGCCCCCGGGCGGGCCGGTGAGCTCGTCGACGGCCGCCGGGGACGCGAGCTCGACATGCGCGAAGTCAGGCGCCCACCCCGGCCGCCCGATCGCGTACGCCCGCCCGTCCTCGACCCGCACGGGGACGGCGCCGGCGGGCGGACGCAGGGTCGGCACGGCGGCCCGCTCACGCGCAAGCAGCCACGCCGTGCCGACGAGCGGATGGCCGGCAAAGGCGAGCTCGGTCGCCGGGGTGAAGATGCGCAGGTGCCCGAGCGGCACGTCGTCGACGAAGACGGTCTCGCTGAGGCCGAGGTCGGCGGCGACCCGCTGTCGGTCGTCGGACGGCACGTCGGCGCCGTCGAGGAAGACCGCCAGCGGGTTGCCGGCGCCTCCATCGGCGGCCGTGAAGACGCGCAGCAGGTGGACTTCGGGCATCGCCTGCCGAAGGGCCGGCGCTCAGCCCCGCCAGCGAAAGCCGGCCGGCGCCGGAGCCGGGGCCAGTGGGCTCGTCGCCAACCCGGGCCCTGGCGCGGGCGCGTTGTAGCCGCCTGGTGCGACGTCGTTGGGAGTGTCGGGGTGAAACAGGGCGGCCAGGTACTGGATGTGGCCGCGGCCGACGCTCAGCTCGAACTGGCCGCCGCCGTACGCGCCGATGTCACGCTGCTCGCAGTAGTCGTAGGCAGCCATCAGGTTGGACAGCGGACCGAAGCGCGACGGCTTGATGTTCACCATCCGTGGCGGGAAAGCGAGCGCCTCGATGTCGGCGACCGAGTGGATCGGGGCGTCCCACGTGATGCGGTCGTGGTCCGACGCCAGTACCGCTTCGGTCTCAGGGGTGAGGGCCGGATCCTCGATCCAGGCGTCAGGAAAGGCGCGCGCGACGCGCTCGTAGAGCGTCGGGTCGGGGCCCTGATCGACGGCCGTGCCGTGGTAGTGGCCCTTGAAGTCGATCGAGTCGACCGCGCCCGTGGCCACGAGCGCGGCGACCAGCTCGTCGTCCCACGACGGCGTCGCGTCGAGCTTGAAGCGCAGGTCGGGGTAGTGCTCGAGCCGATCGAGCAGCGGCTGCATCGTCGGCGGGTCGCCCAGGCGCAGCGAGACCACGAACGTGAGCGGCGACAGCCGGCGACCCACCACCTCCGCCAGCGTGCGGCCGGCCTGGCGCAGGGCGAGGTCGAGCGCGGCCGACTCGAACGCCCAGCGGCGGTAGTCGCCCGAAGCTGCGGTGATCGGCGGGTCCGCGAACAGCTCGAGCCCCTCCAGCAGCTGGGAGAACGAGTCGATCGTGTGCGAGCCCGCCAGCTCGTGCACCGCCCCGAGCTCCTGGAAGGCGATGTGATCGAGGGCGTCGTAGCTCACGTCCTCGCCCAGGCCCTCCTCGCCGCCACCGCGCAGGTGGATGACCGTGGTGTGGCGCGTGAAGTCGCTCGAGACGTCCTGCTCGAGGGGCTCGAGCTCGTACCCATCGACCTCGAGCGGCAGGTCCGCGATCAGGTCGTACAGCCGGCCCACGGTCACGCTCCCGCCACGGCACCCGCCGGGGCGCCGCCCGCCGCGCGGCGCGCGACCTCCGCGCGCACGACCGGAGCGACCTCGGTGCCGAGCAGCTCGATCGAGCGCATGACCTGTGCGTGGGGCATCGCCCCGACGCTCATCTGCGCGAGGAAGCGCTGATGGCCGAACAGCTCGTGCTGAAAGAGGATCTTCTCGACGACCTCCCGCGGGCTGCCGACGATCAGCGCGCCACGCGGGGAGCGCATGGCGTCGAACTGCCGGCGGGTCGTGGGCGGCCACCCGCGCTCGCGCCCGATCCGGGTCATCATGTCGGCGTAGGACGGGAAGAACTCGTCGGCCGCCCGCTGCGAGGTCTCGGCCACGTAGGCGTGTGAGTTGATCCCGACCGGGAGCCTGTCCTGCGGCCCGGCCTCGCGGTAGAGGTCGACCAGCGACACGAAGCGCTCGGGCAGTCCGCCGATGATCGCGAGCGCAAGCGGCAAGCCGAGCCTGGCGGGGCGGACGACCGACTGGGGCGTGCCACCGACGGCGATCCAGACCGGCAGTGGATCCTGGAGCGGGCGGGGGTAGACGCCTGCGTCGTGCAGAGCCGGGCGATGCCTCCCCGACCAGGTGACGCGCTCCGAGGCGCGCAGCGCGAGCAGCAGGTCGAGGTGCCCGCGGGGGCTGAGACGGTGAAGTCGGGGCGGTGGTGCTCGCCGACGCCGAAGACGTCGAGGCCCACCTGGTCGGCGAGCTCGATCTCCTCGATCAGGTCGCTCAGCCGACGGGCGGCACTGATCGTCTCCCCACCGCGCGGGTTTGCGGTCGCCTCAGCGAAGGTGTAGATGCCGAGCTCCATGATCCGCCGGGAGGGAGCGTAGCGACGGCCTGCCGATGCTTGACCGTCGAAGCGGCCTTGGTCACGATCGCCCGCGTGGACGCGATCGTGGTCGGCCCGGGCGAGGGCGAACGCCTCGACATGGGCGGCACGACGCTAGCTGCCGGGACGCACCGCCGCCGTCCGCTCCGCTCGCCGTCCCTGAGCGACGGTGGCGATCATCAGGGCCAGCGTGACGAGGAAGATCAGCGTCGCCATCACGTTCACCTGCGGAGGGATCGAGACGCGCGCGGCGCCCCAGATGTAGAGCGGGAAGGTGACGGTCGAGCCGGCGTTGAAGTTCGTGATCACGAAGTCGTCGACCGACAGGGCGAACGCGAGCAGCGCTGCGGCGAGCACCCCCGGTGCGATCAGCGGCAGCGTCACCAGCCGGAAGGTCTGTAGGCCCGTGGCGCCGAGGTCCTGGGCCGCCTCCTCGAGCGAGCGGTCGAAGCCGATCAGGCGCGAGCGCACGGTGACGACGACGAACGAGATGTTGAACATCACATGGGCGATCAGGATCGTCCAGAAGCCGGTCGCGAAGCCGACCGACAGGAACAGCGACAGCAGCGCCGCGCCGAGCACCACCTCGGGCGTCGCGAGCGGCAGGAAGATGAAGAAGTTGGTCGGCGCTCGGCCGCGGAACGAGTAGCGCACCAGCGCGAGCGCCATCAGCGTGCCGAGCGCGGTGGCGACGATCGTCGAGAGCACGGCGATCTGCACGCTCGTCGACATCGCCGAGACGAGCCCCGGCACCGCGAACGGCTCGCGCCAGTGCGCGAACGTGAAGCCCTGCCAGACGAAGTTGAAGCGCGATCGCGTGTCGTTGAAGGAGAACGCGATCACGATCGCGATCGGCGTCATCAAGTAGAGCAGCGCGAGCCCGGCGTAGGCGTTGAGCGACTGGTGCAGCAGCCACCTCCCCGCGCGCACGAGCGCCGAGGCGCGCAGCGGCTTGGGCGCAGGTCGAGCTTCCGAGGTCCCGGTGGCGCTCACGGCTCGCTCGAGCCCATCAGCGACTCGGTGCCGGCGACGCGCGCCCACACCAGCACGAGCACGAGGATCAGGGCCATCAGCGTGAACGACAGGGCCGCGGCTGTCGGGTAGTCGGTCAGCTCGAGGTAGCGGCTCTGGATCACGTTGCCGATCATGTACTGGCGCGGCGTCCCCAGCAGCTCCGCGTTGATGAAGTCACCGGCCGCCGGGATGAACGTGAGCAGGGAGCCGGCCACGATTCCCGGCGCGGTCAACGGCAGCGTGACCCGCCACAGCACCGCGCGGCGGTTGCCGTAGAGATCGTGCGCGGCCTCGAGCATGCGTCCGTCGAGCCGTTCGAGCGCCGCGTACAGCGGCAGGATCATGAACGGCAGGAAGTTGTAGGTGATGCCCGCGACGACCGCCGTTGTGGTGGCAAGCACCCGCCCCCCCTCGGGCACCAGGCCGACGGTCTGGAGCAGCGCGACCGCGGGGCTCGCGTCGTCGAGGATCGTCTGCCACGCGAGCGTGCGCACCAGGTAGGTGGTGAAGAACGGCAGCACGACGACCAGCAACAGCGCCGTGCGCCAGCGTCCGCCGCGGAAGGCGATCGCGTACGCGAGCGGGTAGCCGATCAGAAAGGCGAGGCCCGTGGCAGCCGCCGCGTAGACGAGCGAGCGCACGAGCTGGGTCTGGTAGGTGGAGATCGCCTCGATGTAGTTCTCGAAGCGCCACGTGAACTCGAAGCCCGCGAGCAAGGACCCCTCGACGAGCGAGACCCGGCCCATGAAGTAGAGCGGGATCAGGAAGAACAGCAGCAGCCACGCGAGTCCGGGCCCGAGCAGGAGCCAGGGCAGGATCCCGCGGTGGCGCGAGAGCATCTACGCGCCTACGACCGCCTGGAAGGCCTTGTTGAGCTCGTCGTCCTCCTTCGCCGACAGCGAGCGGAAGATGCGCAGCTTCTCGAGATCCTCCTCGGACGGAAAGATGAGCGGCTCCTCGGCGAGGTCGGGGTCGTCCTCGGCGATGAGCTCCTTGACCCCCTGGACGGGCGTCACGTAGTTCACGTAGGCCGCGATCTCGGCCTGGATCTCGGGGTCGTAGACGAAGTTCATCATCTTCTGGGCGGTGTAGGCGTTGGGCGCGCCCACCGGGACCATCATGTTGTCCGACCACAGCATCGTGCCCTCGTCGGGCCGCAGGAAGCGGATGTCCGGGTTGTCGGCCTGGAGCTGGATCGAGTCGCCCGAGAACGCGACCGACACCCACGCGTCGCCCTTCAGCAGGTCTTTCGTGAAGTCGTTGCCCGTGAAGCGGCGGATCTGGCCGGAGTCCGAGGCCTCCTTGATCTTGGCGATCGCCTCGAGCGCGGCCGCGTTGTCGTCCTCAGCCGGATCGTTGCCCATGCCGAGCATCG
>JACCXP010000048.1 GCA_013696905.1 Thermoleophilaceae bacterium | reverse complement strand
GGCCAGCGTAGGTCGCGCGGGGGCTCATGCCGAGTTCCAGGTAGGTCGCGAGCGCCGCGTCGCGCAGTGCCTCGGCGCGGTGTCGGTCGCGCGGGAGAGCGCGTGCCTGCAACGTCGTCGCGTGGTCGTCATTTGTCAGGGCGAGCCACGGACGCAGACCCATGTCGGCGTTCCTGCGGGCCGCCTCAGTAAAGTGCCGGTCGGCCTCGTCCCAGCGCTCGAGCGTGCTCGCGAGCAGACCGAGGTAGCGGGCGACCGAGCCCCTGATGCCCTCGGCCTGGTCGACCACGTTGAGCGCCGCCCACGGCGAGAGCGCGCGATAGAGGACCTCGGCAGCTTCGACCGACCGCAGTACCGCGGCTGTTTCCGCGAGCAGGCTGGCGCCGAACAGCCACTCCTGGTCGAAAGGCAGCGCCGCGACCTCCGCTGCCGCCAGGTCCTCGAGCGTGCGCAGGGCATCCGGCGTGGGGGCCAAACGGGCCTGGAGATGCGCGAGGACGCAGCGGAAGACCGGCCGAGCCGGCTCGTCAGCGACCACCTGCTCGACATCCGCCGCGAGCTCGGCGAGGCGGCCCTCGAAGTCGTACAGCGCGTAGCGCTGCATCGTTTGGACGGTGCGGGTGGCGCGGCGGTGCACCCGCTCGCCGTGCCGGAATGCCTCCCGCTGGATTTCATTGGCCCGTGTGAAGTGCCCCTGGGCCAGCGCGAGCATGGCCTGCGCGCCACCAACCAAGAAGATCAGCGCCGGCTGGCCGAGCTGCCCGGCGAGCCGCATTCCGAGTTCGAGGTCGGCCTCGGCGACGCGGACCTCGCCCGCTTGCAGCAGGCCGAAGGAGCGGTGGGTGCACGCCTGCGCGACGCGTTCCCGGTCGCCGATCCGTTCGCCCAGCTCGCTCAACTCGGTTCCGAGCGCCAACACCTCCTCGCCGGTATCGGGCGCCATGATCGCGGCCGCGCGCCCATTGAGAGCGTAGGCCAGCGCGGCGAGGTCGCCCGTCCGTCGGCCAAGTTCCACCGCCTCGCGGCTGAGCGCATCGCGGCGCTCGCGTGCCGGGTCGTCGCGCAGCGCCCCCGCCAACCGCGCGAGGAGCCGGACCCGCAGCACCGGATGCTCGTCACCGGCGGCGGCGAGCCCCTCCTCGAGCACGGGCACCAACTGGTCGTCGTAGCCGGCGCGGCCCCACACGATCCTTCCGCCGTAGCCGATCGCCGCGAGCGCGAGCTCACGCCGCAGCCCGAGGCTACGCGCGCCCTGGGCCGCGGCCAGGAAGGCCGTCCGCGCGGCGGCGCGCTCGCCGGCGCAGTCCTCGGCCTCGCCGAGCGAGAGCAGCAGCCGGCAGCGCGCCGCCTCATCGGGACGATCGGCGGCGTCAAGCGCGTCCATCGCCGTCCGGTAGAGGCGGGCGGCCTCCTCGTACGCGAGCTGACGGAGCGCTCGGTCCCCCGCGCGCCACGCGTGGCGCAGGGCCTTCTCGAAGTCACGCCCGGCGATCGCGTGATGCACGAGCCTGGAGACCTCAGCGCCGGAGTCCTCACCGTGGAGGCCCTCGAGCACCTCGAGTGCCCGACGGTGCAGCCGCGCCCGGCGCATGCCCGTGAGCCCCTCGTAGAGCGTGTCGCGGATCAGGACGTGGGCGAAGCGCAGTCGCCCGGGCGCAGCAGGCACGTCCGTCACCACGCGCGCGCTCACGGCCTCGTCGAGCACGTCGAGCAGATCGTCCTCGGCCAGCTCTACGAGGCCGGCGAGCGCGTCGAGCTCGAACTCCCGGCCGAGCACCGACGCCAGGACAAGCACCCGGCCCGCCTCGCGCGACAGATGCGCCAGGCGGCGTGCGATCACCTCCTTGACGCTTTCCGGGATGGCGATCCGGACGCCGTTCGATGACCCCGGCCGGACTCCCTCGGCCACGAGCAGACGGACGATCTCGCCCGCGAACAGCGGGTTTCCGTCGGTTTCCTCGTGCAACGAGGCGACAAGGTCCGCGGACGCCGCGTCACCGGCGGTGCGCTCGACGTACTCCGCCAGCTCCGTCGCGCTGAGACCGCGCAGCGCCAGGCGCCGTGTTGTGGGCTCGCGGGCGATCGCCGCCAGCGCCGCAACCAGGGACGCGCCTGGAACCGGGTCGACGTCGCGGTAGGCACCGACAACGAGCACGCGCGTCAAGCCGAGCTCGCGGGCAAGGAACTGCAGGAGCAGCAGCGACGAGGCGTCCGCCGCGTGCAGGTCGTCGAGCAAAATCACCAGCGGCCGGCTGGCGGACGCGGCGCGAAGGAACTCCGCCGTCGCGTCGAACAGGCGAAAGCGAGCGCCGTCGGCCTCGAGCGACGGGAGCTCGGGGAGATCCGGCACGAGGCGCCGCACGTCGGGGATGAGCTGCGCCACCTCGGCGGCGCGGTCTCCAAGCTGCGCGTGCAGCTCGACTGGGTCACTTTCACGCACGTAGGTGCGCAGCGACTGCACCCAGGGCCAGTACGCGGGCGCGCCGCCGGCCTCCCAGCAGCGGCCGACCAATACCCGCGCGCCGCGGGGCCGGGCATGCGCGATCAGCTCCTCCGCAAGTCGGCTCTTGCCGATGCCCGGCTCGCCGGCGAGCAGGAACAGGCGCCCGCGTCCGGCAAGGGCATCATCGAGACCCCCGACCAGCTCGGCGAGCTCAGGACCGCGGCCGACGAACGCGCCCCGCCGCGTCTCGCCCACTGGCGAGACGGCGGCCGCCAGCTCAAGCCTCGGCTCCTGCCGGAGGATCGCCTGATGGAGCTCGCGGAGCTGGCGGCCGGGCTCGATGCCAAGCTCGTCGACGAGCGCCCTGCGCGTCGCCTGATAGGCCTCGAGCGCCTCAGCCTGGCGGCCCGAGCGATAGAGGCAGAGCATCAACTGCCCGCGCAGGCGTTCGCGCAGCGGGTGTTCCTTGACCAGCGCCTCGAGCTCGGGCAACGCCGCGTCGTGCCGGCCGAGCCGGAGCGCCGCCTCGACGGCCAGCTCCTGCGCGGATACCCGCAACGCTTCGATTCGGGAGACCTCCTCGTGCAGGGTGCGCTCGAGCACGAGGTCGGCGAGCGGCGGCCCGCGCCACAG
>JACCXP010000030.1 GCA_013696905.1 Thermoleophilaceae bacterium | reverse complement strand
GGCTGGGAGGGCTCGCCGGCGCGTGCCGCCTCCGAGGCGCTATGGCCGGCGCTCACTTCGGGCCGGCTTGGGCCGGCGCTCGGGTGGGCGCTGTTCGCCGCGCTGCTGCCGCTCGTCGTGCGTGGTCGCTCGCTCGTCCTCGACCTTGCAGGCGCCGCCGCCTGGGCGCTGCTACTCGCGCTCACGCAGGCCTGGCTCGCGGACCCGCCGGCCTCGCGCATCGGTCTCGAAGCGCTCGAGACGGGGTTGCCGGGAGCCGCCCTCGGGGCGCTGCTGGTCGTGCTCGTCAGGCGCGCCGCTCGGGGCCGCCGGCCCGGTCGCGCGCTCGCTCTTCCCTAGGATGAATCGACGGTGAGCGTTCTCAGAAGTCTCGAGGCCAAGATCGAGGGCCTCGTACAAGGCACCTTCTCGCGCGTCTTCAAGTCACGTGTCCAGCCGGTCGAGATCGCCCGCAAGCTCGCCAAGGAGATGGACGACCACAAGAGCGTCTCGATCTCGCGTGTATACGTGCCCAACCACTACTCGGTCTACCTGTCCGAGGGCGATCGAGAGCAGTTCGAGGACTACGAGCCGGGGCTCAGGAAGGAGCTCTCCGACTACCTGCTCGAGCACGCGCGGGGAGAGAAGCTCGCCCTCGCGACGCGCCCGGTGGTCGAGTTCAAGACCGACGAGCGCCTGCGGCTCGGCGAGTTCGGCATCCAGGCCCGCACCGTCTCCGCCCCAGCCGACGACGAGGGAGCGCCCGAGCAGGGCGACTTCGGACACACGATGGTCTACTCGCCCGACCGCGACGCGCGCCCGCTCGGCGCTCCGCGCTCCACCAGCCGGGCGCTGCTGGTCGGCGGCGGCAAGCGGCGGGTGCTCGGCGGCGAGGGCCTGACGATCGGCCGCAGTCATGACTGCGGCATCGTGCTCGACGATCCGAACGTCTCGCGCCGGCATGCGGAGCTGCGCCCAGAGGGCGAAGGCTGGGCGGTCGCCGACCTAGGCTCGACGAACGGAATCACGGTCAACGGCTCACGCGTCGAGCGGGCCGTGCTCCAGCCGGGCGACGAGATCGCCCTCGGACGCTCGCGCCTGACCTTCGAGCTGGAGTAGCGCGGGTGGAGGACCCGATCGCCCTCCTGCTCAAGTTCGGCTTCCTGGCCGTGCTGTACCTGTTCCTCCTATGGGTCGCCCGCAGCGCGTTGCGAGACCTCTCAGACCACGAGGCAGAGCTCGAGGTGGAGGCCGGGCCCGCCCCGTCGGCATCGCTGCGCAGCGATGGACGCCGCCGCTCGCGCCGCGACCTGCGTTCGAGCGTGAGCCCCAGGCTCGAGGTCGTCGCCGCCCTCGGGCACGAGCCCGGCTCGGCGTTCTCCATCGACGACAGCGCGACGATCGGTCGCTCCGACTCGGCCGACGTGCGCATCGACGATCCCTACGCTTCGTCCGCCCACGCGCGCATCTTTCCGCGTGGCGAGTACATGTACATAGAGGACATGGGCTCGACCAACGGCACCTTCCTGAACGGACGGCCGCTGCGCCAGCCAGAGCAGCTGAAGGTGGCCGACCGGATCCGCATCGGCGACACCGAGTACGCCTACCAGGAGTAGCGCGTGGCCCTCTCGATCATCGAGGAGACCGGTCTCAGCGACGTCGGCCGCCACCGGCAGGCGAACGAGGACTCCTACTTCATGTCCGCCCCCGTCTACGCCGTCGCCGACGGGATGGGAGGCGCCCAGGCCGGCGAGGTCGCGTCGCGGATCGCCGTCGAGCAGTTCGAGTCGATGGGCGGCCCCGGCGCCGGGCCGGAGGCGACGCTGGCGGAGATCGCTCGTACTGCCAACCGGCGCATCCACGAGCTCGCGCGCGCGGATCAGTCGCGCGCCGGCATGGGGACGACGCTGTCGGCCGCGATGGTCTCGGGGGACGAGGTCTCGATCGGCCACGTCGGGGACTCGCGCATTTACCGCTTTCGCGACGATCGGCTAGAGCGGCTGACCACCGACCACTCATACGTTCAGGAGCTCGTCAGCCAGGGGCGCCTGACCCCCGAGGAGGCCGAGGTGCACCCCCAGAGCGCGATCATCACGCGTGCACTCGGCCCCGAGCCGGAGGTGGAGGTGGACACCTTCACGATCGAGGGCCACGACGGCGACATCTACCTGATCTGCTCGGACGGGCTCACGGGGATGGTGCGCGAGGGCCCGATGGCCGACATCCTGCGCGGCGCCGGCTCGCTCGACGACGCCGCGAGCGAGCTCGTGCACGTGGCGAACGAGAACGGCGGGCGCGACAACATCACGGTCGTGCTGTTCCGGCTCGGCGAAGCCGTGGGCGGCGCCGGGGGTAACGACAAGGACACGCTCACGGGCAGCGAGGACGGGATCGACGCCCGGCGTGTGCGGGCGGCCGTTGCGGCTGCGGAGATCGAGACGGAAGCGGAGGGCTCGCGGCGTCACGGCACCCCGGACGCGGCGGAGGTCCACCAGACGGGACTCGCCTCGAACGAGGACGCCGCGCCTGTGCGCGCGGCTACGCGTGAGCGCACGCGCGGCAGACGCCGCCACCCCGCGCTCGCCTCGGTGCTCGTGCTGCTGGTCGTAGCCGGTCTCCTCGGCGCGGGCTACGGACTCGCGCGCCAGGTCTTCTTCGTCGGCGCCGGGTCCGGTGGGCTCCTCACCGTCAGCCGGGGCCTCCCCTACGCACCGCTCGGGATCGAGCTCCACCGCGCGCTCTACACGTCGACCGTGGCCGCCGCCTCGCTCGCGCCCGCGCGGCGCGCGGCCGTCCTCGAGCGGTGGCCGCGAAGCCACGCGGACGCATTCGACCTGATCCGCTCGATCGAGCGCGACGCGCGACCCGATCCCGCCCTGCGCCCGGCGCGCGCGCGCAGGCGCTCGAGCTGATGTCGGAGCGCGCGCGAGAGCTCTTCGGGCTGCTGCCGGTGACGTTGCTCGTCACCGCCGGCTTCACCGCGGTGCTGCTCTCGCGCACCGCGAACGTCGACACCGTCACGGTCAGCTACGGCGCCTTCTTCCTCGCCTGCTGCCTGTTCGCTCACCTCTTCATCCGGGCGCGCCTGCCCGCCGCCGACCCCTACCTGTTCCCGCTGGCGGCGCTGCTTGCGGCCTTCGGGCTCGTGATGATCTACCGCATCGACACCGACCTCGCGCGCGACCAGGCGCAGTGGTTCGTCGTCGGCCTCGCGCTCTTCTGCGCCACGGTGCTCTTCCTCCGCGACCACCGTACGCTCGAGCGCTACCGCTACGTGATCGCCGCCGCCGGGATCGCGCTGCTGCTGATGCCGCGGCTGCCGCTCGTCGGCACGCAGGTGAACGGAGCCTTCCTCGCCGTCAACCTCGGCCCGGTGGTGTTCCAGCCGGCCGAGTTCGCCAAGCTGGCGATCATGATCTTCCTCGCCTCCTACCTCAACGACACGCGCGACGTGCTCGTGCGGGGGCGCTTCCCGCGCGTGTCGCTCAAGCACCTCGGCCCGCTGCTGCTGATCTGGGGTGCGGCGATGTTCATGCTCGTCTTCATCAAGGATCTCGGCTCGTCTCTGATGTTCTTCGGCGGCTTCCTGGCCCTCCTCTACGTGGCGACGCAGCGGATCTCGTTCGTGCTGATCGGGATCGCCATGTTCTTCGCGGGCGCCACCTTCTTCGCCCGCACCGTGACCCACGTGCAGGAGCGCATCGACATCTGGCTCGACCCGTTCGCGCCCGGTGTGGTCGACAAGGCCGGGTACCAGATCGCGCAGTCGATCTTCGCGCAGGCCGACGGCGGCCTGTTCGGCCGCGGGCTCGGCGAGTCGCTGGTCGAGCTGCCGGGCGGCGGGCGGATCCTCCCCGCCGCCGAGAACGACCTGATCTACGCCCTGATCGCCGACGAGCTCGGGCTTTTCGGCGCTGCGGCGCTGCTGCTCGCCTACCTGCTGCTGGTGGCGCGCGGCTTCAAGACGGCGCTCGTGGCGAGTGACGGGTTCTCGAAGCTGCTGGCGACCGGGCTGACCGCCGTCTTCGCGCTGCAGGTGTTCGTGATCGTCGGCGGCGTGACGCGGGTGATCCCGCTGACGGGGGTGACCCTTCCGTTCATCTCGTACGGCGGCTCGTCGATCGTCGCGAACTTCGTGCTGCTCGCGCTGCTGATGATCGTCTCTGACTCCGCCCGGCGCGGCCCCGAGCGCTCGACCCCGCTGCGGTGAATCGCCAGATCGTCCACCTGTTCGCGCTCTTCACGCTGCTGTTCGGGCTGCTCGTCGCCTTCACCTCGCGCTGGACGGTGCTCGAGGCCGAGAGCCTCGAGCAGAACTCCGCCAACCGCCGCACGCTACTCGCCGAGCAACGCGTGCCGCGCGGGATGATCCTCGCGCGTGACGGCACGCGCCTCGCCACGAGCGAGCGGATCGGCGCCGGCGAGTCGACGCGCTTCCAGCGGGCCTACCCTGCGGGGTCGCTGTTCTCGCACCCGATCGGCTACTCGTTCGTGCAGCGCGGCCAAGCCGGCCTCGAGAAGTCGAAGAACGACGACTTGACCGGTGACCGCAACGAGTTCACCTCGATCGTCGACCAGCTGAGCGGCGGCTCGCAGCAGGGCGACGACCTCGTCACGACGCTCGACCCGAAGGCGCAGCGCACGGCGGTGCAGGGGCTCGGGGGCCGCAAGGGGGCGGTCGTCGCGATCGAGCCTGAGACGGGTCGCGTCAGGGTGATGGTGAGCGTGCCCCAGTTCGATCCCAACGACGTGCCGGAGCGCTACGGGCAGCTCAACTCAGACGTCGCGAACGCGCCGCTCCTCAACCGCGCCACCCAGGGGCGCTACCCGCCCGGCTCGACGATGAAGGTCGTCACCGCCGCCGCAGCGATCGACTCCGGGCGCTTCAAGCCCGACTCGGTGCTCGACGGCGGCTCCCCGCGCGAGATCGGGGGCGCTCCGCTGGAGAACTTCGGCGGCCAGGACTACGGATCGATCACACTCACGGAGGCGCTCACGAACTCGGTCAACACGGTCTGGGGGCAGGTCGGGGAGCGGCTCGGCAAGGCGACGATGTACGAGTACATGCAGCGCTTCGGCTTCAACCGCGAGCCGCCGCTTGACTATCCGGCCGAGCAGGTCACTCCGAGCGGGGTGTTCGCGCGCGGGCGCCTGCTCGACGAGGACGCGGGCGTCGACATCGGCCGGGTCGCGATCGGGCAGGAGCGGCTGCAGGTCGCCCCGCTGCAGATGGCGATGGTGGCCGCGACGATCGCAAACGACGGCACGCTGATGGAGCCGCGCCTCGCCGACCGTGTGGTGGCCCGCGACGGGCGCCTGCGCGAGCGCTTCGAGCCCGCCCGGGCGACCGAGGTGCTGAAGCCGCAGACCGCCCGCCAGGTCGGCCAGATGATGGCGAACGTGGTCAAGGAGGGCTCGGGCACGGCGGCCGCGCTCGAGGGGATACCCGTGGCCGGCAAGACGGGCACGGCGGAGGTGGACGGGCGCACGTCGAACCAGGCGTGGTTCGTGGCTTTCGCTCCGGTCGAGCGCCCGCGGATGGCGATCGCTGTGACCGTCGAGCGCACTCAGGGCTTCGGCGGCACGGTAGCCGCGCCGATCGCGAAGCGCGTGTTGCAGGATCTGCTGTGAGCGCGCGGAACGGAGCCGGGTAGGTGCTGACCTAGAAAGATGGCCGAGGTGGCCGACAACACGATGGTCGACTCGCGATACCGGATCCTCAACCGGATCGGCTCCGGGGGGATGGCGGACGTCTATCGCGCGCAGGACACGCACCTCGGGCGCGAGGTCGCGATCAAGATGCTCCACCGCCGCTTCTCGGCCGACGAGGACTTCGTCGAGCGCTTCCGCCGCGAGGCCTCCTCGGCCGCTTCGCTCCAGCACCCGAATGTCGTCAACGTTTTCGACCGCGGCGAGCACGACGGCACCTACTACATCGCCATGGAGCACCTGTCGGGCTCGACGCTCAAGCAGCTGATCGACGCCGAGGCGCCGCTCGACCAGGAGCGCGCGATCGACCTCGGCATCCAGATTCTGAAGGCGGCGGGCTTCGCGCACCGGCGCAGCGTGATCCACCGCGACCTCAAGCCTCACAACGTGATCGTCGGGGCCGACGGCACCGCCAAGGTGACCGACTTCGGGATCGCCCGCGCCGGCGCGTCGGAGATGACCGAGACCGGTTCGATCATGGGGACCGCTCAATACCTCTCGCCGGAGCAGGCCCAGGGCCACTCGGTCTCGCCGGCGTCCGACATCTACTCGATCGGGGTGCTCCTCTACGAGGCGCTCGCCGGGCAGGTCCCCTTCCACGGGGAGTCCGCGGTATCGATCGCGCTCAAGCACCTGAACGAGCCGCCGCCGCCGCTGTCGCGACCGCGCCCGGACATCCATCCCGATCTCGAGCGGGTCGTGATGAGGGCGCTCGCGAAGGACCCGGCGCAGCGCTACACGAGCGCGGAGGAGATGATCGCGGCGCTCGAGGCCGCCCGGGCCGCGATCCGGGGCGCCGCGAACGGCGAGCGCACGACCGTCTTCGCACCCGTCCTCCCGCCGCCCGTTCACCGGATCGAGGAGGAGACCGAGCTGCCGCCGCCGCTCGAGCCGGACGATCGCCGGCGCCCGCGCTGGCCGTGGATCGCCCTGCTCGTGCTCGCGCTCGCGGGGATCGGCCTCGCCCTCTTCGCCGTGCTCGGCCGAGGCGACGATCCCGTGCGCGTACCGGCGGTGGAGGGCAAGCGGCTCGAGCAGGCTCAGTCGAGGCTCGAGGCCGCGGGCTTCGACGTAGCGCAGGAGGACGTCCGCAACCGCGCCCCGGTCGGGGAGGTCGTGAGCCAGGACCCCGCCGCCCGTGCGCTCGTGCAGATCGGCTCGACCGTGACGCTGTCGGTCTCGACCGGTCCCGGCCGGCGCGAGGTGCCGGAGGTGAACGGGCTCTCCCGTCGGCAGGCGGTGCGGGCACTGCGCGCCGATGGCTTCCGGGTCGAGGCGGGCAGCGCGAGCTCGGACTCGGTGCCCGAGGGCCGGGTGATCCGCGCCGACCCGCGTCAGGGCGAGCGGGCAACCGTCGGCTCGCGCGTGCGGATCGTCGTCTCGACCGGCCCCGAGCAGGTCGAGGTGCCGAACGTGACCGGTCTCTCGCGCGAGAGCGCGGAGTCTCGCCTGCGCGAGGAGGGCTTCTCGGCCGAGGTCTCCGAGAAGGAGTCCGAGCGGCCACGCGGCGAGGTGATCAGCCAGAGCCCCGGGGATGGGACGAGCGTCGATCGCGGCAGCGCGGTCGGGATAGTTGTCTCGACCGGCATTCCCACGGTTGAGGTCCCTGACGTGCTCGAGCTCTCCCAAGAGCGCGCGGCGGCCGAGATCAACGGCGTCGGGCTCAACGCCGAGGTGCGCGAGAAGCGCACCGAGAACGAGGACGAGGACGGGACCGTGCTCGTGCAGCGCCCGC
>JACCXP010000010.1 GCA_013696905.1 Thermoleophilaceae bacterium | reverse complement strand
GCTCGGCCTGGTGCGCTCGCCCGCCGCCGGCCCCGCGCTCGCCGCCTGCCGCCCGCTGTTCGTGCCCAACCACCGCCCCGTGCCGGCGCTCGCGTATTGGACCTCGCGCCGCCCGCGCGAGGTGATCTCGGCTGAGCTGCGCGCGCCCACCGCCGACGGCCTCTACCTGGCGCCGGCGAACGCGCGTGTCGCCGAGCTCTCGATCCTCGACCCGCGCGACCCGCGCCGCCTCGTGGCGCGCGTCCCGGACGGCTACCGGCCGGTGGCTCGAAATCGCTCGTGGGTGCTGCACGCAGGCTGTCGAGCGGCGTAAGTGGTATCTATGCGGGGATGGCCCGTCCGGAGATCCCGCGCGAGGAGGCGGCGTCCCCGCTCGGAGCGCGTAGTGAGCTCCTGGCGGAGATGGACCCCGCGGTCGTTGCGGCGTTCGTCGAGCGCGTCGAGCGGCAGATCGACGCGCGCGTCGATGCGCGCCTGGCCGAGCGTGGAGGGGGTCGCGCGCGACACGACGGCTGGCTTTCGCTTCCTATCGCGTCGCTCGGGGTGGCGATCCCGCTGACCGCGATCGCGGGCGGCATCGGCGGGCTGGTGGCGATCCTGATCGTCTGGATCGGGATCGTCGCGGTCAACGTGGCTCACGCCCGCGGCAGGGTCTGAGAAAGGACCGTGCACCCGGCGTCGAAGCCGACCTCTGAGCGTGCCGCCGGTCTCAGACTCTGGCCAGGCTTACCCACGGCGCATGGACGGCTCCGCTTAAGGCTGCTTCCTCCCGGATCTGACCTGGTTCGCGAACGTCCACCGCGTGGGACCTGACCGTCAACACCCACGACCGACACACTGGCCCCAGAGGCGGAAGCCCCTCGACCGGGGATTCAGCCTCGCTAGAGCGGATTGCGAGTACAGGACACCGCTACCTCCCCGCCTAGCACGGTCCACCGGGGATGCTACCGCGCTCTAGACTGACCGGCTTCGAGGGCGCGTAGCTCAGTGGGAGAGCGCTCGCTTCACACGCGAGAGGTCGCAGGTTCGAAACCCGCCGCGCCCATGTCTCCGAAGCCAGCATGAACCGGGCGCTTGACGACCGGTAGGACAGGGGTGCGCGGGTGCGAGCTGGTCCGGTGCCCTCACGTTCCAGAGGCATGCGGAGGCTCGTCCGGGAGCACGCGCACGCCGGCAAGCTCCTCGTACATCCTCACGACGACCGCCTGATCCAGCGCCCCGAGCCCGCGGCTTCGGGCCGCCTTGAGCACCTCCTCTGTCCCCGCCGCGATCGGCACAGGCACCCCGACGCCGTCTGCCATACCGCTGAACAGAGAGACATCCTTGTACAGGAGGTCGAGGCTGAACCTGGGGGTGTAGTCGTCGGCGAACGTCGTCAACGGGAGATGGTTGTCGAGGATCCAGCTCCCGCCGGCACTGATGCGAACGACATCCGTCACGGTGCGGGCGTCGACCCCGGCCTTCGCCGCCGTTACCAGGGTCTCCGCCAGCCCGGCGACGATTATCGCGACCAGCATGTTGTTGCACAGCTTCACGATCTGGCCGCTGCCGGACGGCCCCACGCGGACGACGTTCGAGCCGAGGCTGGCAAGGATGGGGCGGCAGCGCTCGAGCGCCGCCGCCTCCCCTCCCACCATGATCGTGAGCTCGCCGGATGCGGCTTTCGTGACGCCGCCGCTCACCGGGGCGTCGAGGAAGAACGATCCTTGCTCGGCCGCGCGTGTGTTGAGGCGGCGGGTCGTCGCCGGATCGATGGTGCTCATGTCGACGATCACGCCTCGCCGGGCCAGCCCCGCCAGGACGCCCTCCGAGCCGGCCACGACCTCTTCGACGACCTCGGGTCCGGGCAGGCTCAGCATGACTACGTCAGCGCCCGCGGCGGCATCGCGCGGTGACTCCGCGCCCTCAGCGCCACGGGCAACTGCCCGTTCCGCTGCCGCAGGATCCGGATCGAAGGCGCGCACGCGATGCCCGGCCTCGAGGAGGCGCCGACTCATGATCCCACCCATCGTCCCCACTCCGATGAACGCGACCGTCTCCAAAGAACTCCGCTGCGTCACGGTGACCTTCCCTCGGCAGTGAGCG
>JACCXP010000008.1 GCA_013696905.1 Thermoleophilaceae bacterium | reverse complement strand
GGCGCTAGCGCGCCAGGCGGTCGTAGGCCGCGCCCGTCGCCGCGCAGTAGATCGCCTTGTGGAGCACGTCCGGATAGAGCTCGCCGAACGTCCAGCGCCAGGGCGGGCCGGCGACTCCGAGCGCCAGGTAGAGCACAACGTCCGAGCTCCACAGCCCGGCGAAGTGGAGCGCCGAGGCGCTCGGCCCGCGCAGGCCGGCGCGGCCAATCAAGCCGCGCAGGGTGCCGTTCGCCACCCCGTGCGCCCAGTGCATCGGCAGTGACAGGCGCTCGACCTCGCCGCGCCCCCTGCGGCCCAGCAGCTTCGCGGCCACCTCGCCGGGCACGAGGCTCGGCGGGCGTCCGCTCACGCGCATCTCGACTGCCTGGGCGGCCGTCATCACGGCGGTCCCGATCGCCCCTGCAACGGCTCCCCTGCTCACAACTCCCAAAGCTCCCATCTCGATCCTCCTCTAGAACGCGCCGCCCGGCCAGGGCGCCCCGCCATAGCGCTCGAGCACAGGCCCGGGCGGCGCCAGGACGGCGCCGAACAGGTCGGTGCGATGTGTGCGACCCGGGAACAGCCGTGCGAACGGATCCGCTCCGAACTGGCGCGCATCCCGGCTGACCGTGATCGCGCCACCGTAGTGCACCGAGTCGAGCGAGATCGTGGTCAAGCAGACGAGCGCCTCGCCCAGCAAGGGGATCCACCAAGCCAGCGCGTCGCGCCGGGCCTGCTGAACCTCGGGCTGGTCGTACGGCAAGCGCGCGTCCGGGTCGGCGAGCGCGCACACGTGGGCGTAGGCGCCCGCGACGGGCGGTCCGCCGAGGCAGCGGGGATCGATGCCGAAGCGGCGGCCGCCGGAGTCGGGATCGAGCGTCAGCGTCTCGCCGTCGTAGAAGAGGTCGCTGAACGGGCGCTCGCTCAATCCAGGTCCCAGTCGCTGCGCACGGCCCGGGAGATATCCCTCATCGCCAGGCGCAGCTCCTCCATCGTCGGCCGCCCCCAGTACCAGTCGCCCGCCCAGGCCGCGTGCACGGTCAGGTCTGGAAACAGCGAGAAGGCAGTCGGTCGATAGGGGTGGTGGATCTCGTCGGCCTCCTCGAGCAGGCCGAGCCGGGGCAGCCAACGGCGGTCCGCGTCGGAGAGGAACACGAAGCGCGCGCCCAGGCCGGCGCGAAAGGCCGCTTGCACCTCGGGCGGGTCGACGCTGACGACCGCGATGCGCGCGTATGCGACCTCGAACTCGTCCTGAAGGCCGGCGAGCTCACGCATGTAGCGCTGCTCCTTCGGGCACCACCAACCACGCGAGAAGACGAGCGCGAGAGGGTCGCCGCCGGCCACCTCCGAAAGGCTCCTGGCGCGGCCCGTATGGTCGGGCAGGTCGAGGTCGGGAAAGCGCTCGCCCACCGGCGGGGCCGCACCGGGCGTTGCGACCGCCATCTAAGACGCGCCTGTCGCGCGCGGGAGCGAGAAGCGCACGCGCGCCCCCTCGGTCGAGGGCGCCAGCCAGATCCGGCCGCCGTGGGCCTCGACGATCGCCCGGCAGATCGTGAGCCCGAGGCCGGCGCCCTTGCGCGAGCGCGATCCGTTCTGCTCGCCGCGAAAGAACGGCTCGAACACACGCTCCTGCTCGTGCTCGTCGATGCCGCCGCCGGTGTCGGCCACCTCGACCTCGACGTGGTGCTCGTTCGACTCGGCGCGCACCGTCACGCTGCCGTCGGCGGGCGTGTGGCGGATCGCGTTCTGGATCAGGTTGAAGAGCACGCGCTGGAGCTTCTCGGGGTTCGCGCGCGCCGGCACCAGGTCGTCCGGGATGTCCGAGGACACCAAGACTCCGCGGCTGTCGGCCTGCGCGCGCATCGCCTCCACCGTCTCCTCCACCAGGTCGCCCATCTGCACCTGCTGGAGCGACCAGTCGATGTCGCCGGCTTCGAGCCGAGAGAGCTCGAACAGATCCTCCACGAGGCTCGAGAGCGAGCGCACCTGGACCGACATCTGCTGCAGGTACGAGCGGCGCGTCTCGGAGTCCACCAGGCCGTCCGAGATCGCGTCGCTGAGCAGCTGCAGCGAGGAGAGCGGCGTGCGCAGGTCGTGCGAGACCGCGGCGATCAGCTGGCGGCGGGCGTCCTGGGAGGCGCCGCAGCGGGACTCTGCCTCGCTCAGCTGCTCGATCATCCGATTGGCGCTCGAGGCGAGCTCCGCCAGCTCGTCGTCGGCCCCGGTCTCGATGCGCAGGTCGCGATCGCCCTCCCCGACGGCGATCACGCCGTCGCGCACCGACTCGATGTCCTCCATCACCGCCCTCGCGACGAGCGTCGCGCTGTAGGCCGCAAGCGCGCCGGCGAACGCGAGCAGCAGCGCCAGCACGAACGCGTCGTGGGCGGAGAAGAACATCAGGGCCGCCACGACGCCGACCGCGAGCAGCACGAGCCCGACGGCGACTCCGATCACGACCTGGAACTGCCGCGACAGCGATCCGACCCGATCGCGGCGGCGCACGAGCAGGTGCGAGAGCCCGAGCACCGGCGTCCCCGTGATGAGGAACAGCGCCGCTACGAGCAGGCCGTCGCGAGTGCCGTAGGCGAGGGCGAGCGCGCCGCCTCCGAGCGCGGCGACCAGCACGAGCAGCGCAAGCGATCGAACGATCGTCACGGCTGGAATCGGTAGCCGACGCCCCAGACCGTCTGCAGGCGCGTGGGCGTCGAGGGGTCGTGCTCGATCTTCGAGCGCAGGCGGCGGATGTGCACCGTGACCGTGGAGGTGTCGCTGTAGAAGGAGTACTGCCACACCGAGTCCATCAGGTGGTCGCGCGAGAACACCTGGCCGGGGTGGCGGGCGAAGAACAGCAGCAGGTCGTACTCGCGCACGGTCAGCGCCTTCTCGTCGCCGCCGACCGTGACCCGCCGCGCGACGGGGTCGATCTCGAGGTCGTCGAAGACGAGCGGGTCCTCGCGCCGGGGCGAGCTGTCGATGCGGCGCAGCACGGCGTCGACGCGCGCCACGAGCTCGGCCGGCGAGAACGGCTTGACGACGTAGTCGTCGGCTCCCAGGCGCAGTCCGATCACGCGGTCGGTGGCCTCGCCCTTCGCAGTCAGGAGGATCACGGACGGGCGGTCGCGCTCGCGCAGCCGGCGCATCACCTCGAGGCC
>JACCXP010000401.1 GCA_013696905.1 Thermoleophilaceae bacterium | reverse complement strand
GGGCTGGGCTTCGAGCCCTAGCGCCGGGACCGCGCCAGCCGCAGCACACGCTCGCAGCCGCGCAGGCGGTCCGCCCTGTCGGCGCGCACCGTGTCTCGGCCCGAGCCGCAGCTCACCGTCTCGCGCTTGCCGTTGGCGGAGTTGATCGTGTCGCGCCCGGCGCCGCCCGAATAGCGGTTGGTGCCCTGGCCGCCGGCGAGCGTGTCGTTGCCGGCCCCACCGTCGAGCCGGTCGTTGCCCGCTGACCCGCTGAGCTTGTCGCGCCCCGCGCCGCCGAAGAGCGCGTCCATTCCCGACCCGCCGTTCAGCTTGTCGTTTCCGGAGTCGCCCAGCAGCCGGTCGTTGCCCACCCCGCCGCTGAGATTGTCGGTGCCGAGGTTGCCACGCACCAGGTCGTTGCCGTCGGTGCCGCTCATGCGGTCATTGCCGTCGCCACCGAACATGCAGTCGTCACCCTGCAGGCCGTTCATCACGTCGTTGCCGGCGAGGCCGAACATGTTGTCGCCCTCGCGCGTGCCGTTGAGAGTGTCGTTGCCCGCACGTCCGACGACCGGGTTCTTGCCCTGAGTGCCCTCGGTCAGGCTGCGGCAGGCGCTGCCCGGCTGCGAGCGCGCGCTCGTGGGCGCCGGGACGGCTTGACCGGGGGCGGCGGTGCCGACTCCGGGCCGCCCGACCACGACGTTGCCGCTGACGGTGTTGCGGAACACGGTCTCGCAGTCCGGATCGATCGTGTCGAGCGCGTCGGCGTCGACGGTGTCGGCGCCGGGCCCACACTTGATGTTGTCGGGCTGGTCGACCTGGTTGTTGTCGACCGCGTCGAGGGGACGACTGGGGTCCTGGCGGCTGCGCGAGACGATGAAGTCGTTCCCGGCCCCCGCGTCGACCACGTCCAGGCCGAGACCGGGCCGGATGGTGTCGTTGCCGTCGCCGCCGTTGAGGACGTCCTGCCCGTCGTCGCCGTTCATGATCGAGGGCACCGACCCGCTGACCGTCACGGTGTCGTCCTCAGCGCCGGCACGGATGTCGATGCGGGTGACGCCGGGGCCGCAGGTGGCCGTGTTGGTGCCGGTCCCCGTGCAGCCCGTGATCGGGTCGCGGCCGAGGCTGTCGGTGACGGTGGTGCTGGTGCCGCTCTGGAAGGTGAGGTTGTTGCGTAGCAATCCAGTCGAGGAGTAGCTCATCGTCCCGGCGGCGCTGAGGCTCACGGTGGCGGCGGATGCGGCCGCCGGAGCAAGCCCCATCGCAGCGCAGAGCACCAGCGCCACCAGCAGCGCGCTCCGGCGCCCGTGCCCGCGTGTACGTGCAGTCATCTCTGTCCCCCTTCGCCCGTACCGGGCGGGTTCGCGTGAGCCGTCGTCCTTGATTGGCCGCGGCAAGCCTCGAGTACCTCCTGTAACGCGCCGAAGGCGTGAAAGTTTCCTCCTATTCCGGCGCCGACGAAGGGGCCTGCCACTATTCGCTCGTGGTCACCAAGCGCAGAATCGTCGTGATGGTGGCGGCGCTCGCGCTCGTGCTCGCGGTGATCGGCCTGCCGCTCGTGTTCCTGACGGAGTCAGACGCCGAGCTCGGCGTCAAGCAGCGGCTCGGGCTCGCCAAGGGCTGCGTGCCGCGCACCGCCGAGTCACAGGGCTGGCGTGCCGAGCCGGAGCTGCCCGATCGCCGCGACGAGCCACGCGCCGTGGCGGCCGGCGGCAAGGCGTACCTGGCCGGCGGCACGGCCGACATCCTCGGCGCCGAGCCGAGCGACATCCCCGGCGTATCCCGGATCGAGGTCGAGTCGATCGCGGCGCTGACCGAGTTCGATCCCGCCACCCGTCGCTACACCGAGCGCCGGCCGATGCCCCAAGCCCTCAATCACGTCGGCATCGCCGAGTACCGAGGCGACGTCTACGTGGTCGGCGGGCACGGGCGGCTGGTGCAGGGGCTCGACGCAAAGGACGTCTTCTGGCGCTACTCGCCGGCCACCGACCGCTGGAGCGACATGCCCGCGCTGCCCTCGCGGAGGGGCGCCGCGGGCACCGGGGTGATCGGCGGGCGTCTGTACGTGGTGGGCGGGATGTTGCAGGGTCGTCCCGTGGCCACCCTCGAGATCTTCGACTTCGCCACCGGACGCTGGACCCGCGGCCCAGACATGCCCACTCCGCGCGAGCACGTGACGGCCGCCGTGCTCGACGGCGAGCTCTACGTGTTGGGCGGGCGTGGCCGTGCCGACGACGCCCTGCCCACCGCCGAGCGCTACGACCCCCGCCGGCGCCGCTGGGAGCGCCTGCCGCCGCTGCCGGTCGGCGCCGGCGGGCTCGAGGCGGTGACGCTGGGAGAGCGCGTGGTCGCGTTCGGCGGGGGGAGCGACGAGCGGGGGAAGGTCACCGGCGCCGTGCAGGCCTTCGACGCGGAGCGCGGGGAGTGGGGGCAGCTGCCCCCGATGCGCACGCCCCGTCACGGCCTCGGCATGGCCGCCATCGGCGACCGCGCCTACGCCTTCGGCGGCTCTCCCTGCGCCCGCTTCAACGCCAGCGCCACAGTCGAGTCCTTCAGCCCCGCGAGCTGAGCCTGACGGCAGTTCGCTACGATCGTTCGTGGCGCGCCTCACGCAATGGGCTCCCGAGAGCGCCCGCGTACAACATGCCCGACGATCGCCTCCTGCCACATCCGCACTCAACGATTGGCGCCCTCGCGCCGATCTTGTACTGATGACCTCTTCACAACGGCCGCAAGGGACCGGAGACAGGGCCGCGCGCGCCGCCGGCAATGGTGCGTCGACGGCCGCGAACGGCGATCTCGACGTCCTCGGTCGCTCACGACTCGACGGCTCTCAGGGATCGCAGCCCAGCTCTCGCATCTCGCGTTCACGCGACTCCGGCACGGGCGGCCTGCTGACCACGCTGCGAGTGCTTCGGCGGCGCCTCGGGCTGATCCTGCTCTGCCTGATCCTCGTGCCGGTCGCGGCACTCGCTTACTCGCTGACCCAGGAGCAGCAGTACTCGGCCTCCTCCTCGCTCCTGTTCCGCGACCCGGGCTTCGACGAGGGCCTGTTCGGCGGGCAGGGCACCGGCGGCGGCGGCCAGTCCTCCCCCGAGCGCGAGGCCGCCACCAACGAGCGGCTCGTTGGGCTCCCCGAGGTCGCTGCGCGCACGGCACAGAAGCTCGGCAACGGGCTCGCCCAGGGCGACGTGCTGGGCGCCCTCGACATCTCGGCCGAGGGCGAGTCGGACATCGTCCGCATCAGCGCCACGCACCCGAGCCCACAGCTCGCGGCGGGGATAGCCAACACTCACGCGCAGGAGTTCATCCGCTTCCGGCGCGAGGCCGATCAGGACCTGATCCAGCGTGCCCAGCAACTGCTCGAGCGTCGGCTCCAGCGACTCACCCCGGGCGAGCGGGCGACCGAGCGCGGGCGCGCCCTCCAGAACCAGATCGAGACGCTGTCCGGCCTCGCCGCCGCCCAGACCGGCAATGCGAGCCAGGTCCAGATGGCGCGCGTGCCGACGGCCCCCACGTCGCCGAAGCCCGTCCGCAACACGATCCTCGGCGCCCTCGTCGGCCTGATGCTGGGCCTCGGGCTCGCGTTCCTGGCCGAGCAGCTCGACCGGCGGCTCAAGGACCCCGAGGACGTCGAGGAGGCCTTCGGCCTGCCGATCCTCGGCACGATCCCCCAGAGCCGCGCGATCGACCGGGCGACACGGCAGGAGGGTGGCACCGAACCCGAGGCGGAGGCCTTCCGCCGACTGCGAACGAACCTGCGCTACTTCAACGTCGACCGTCAGATCCGCACGGTCCTGCTCACCTCCGCGGGTCCGGGGGAGGGAAAGACCACCGTCTCCTGGAATCTCGCGCTCGCCGCCGCCCGCACCGGCGAGCAGGTGCTCTACCTGGAGGCCGACCTGCGGCGCCCGAGCCTGTCGCGCTACATCGAGCCCTCGAAGCACGGGCTCAGCTCGGTGCTCGCCGGCGTCGCGCACTTCGACGACGTCCTCTTCAGCGTGCCGGTCGGCGAGTTCCAGCCGGGAGAGGAGTCGGACGCACCGCTGGTCGACGTGATCTCCTCGGGCCCGATCCCGCCCAACCCGGCAGAGCTGATCGAGTCTGAGCGCATGCAGCGTCTGCTGCGACAGGTCGAGGACCTCTACGACCTGGTGGTCGTCGACACGCCGCCGACGTCGCTCGTGGCCGACACGATCCCGCTGATGACGCAGGTCAACGGCGTGATCGTCGTCAGCCAGCTCGGCCGCAGCAACCGCGACGACGCCGAATCGCTGCGCGAGCAGCTCACCAACCTCAACGCGCCCGTGCTCGGCGTGGTCCTCAACGGCCACACCGCGAAGTCGATGTACTACGGCTACTAGGTGGCCAGCACCTACTCGGCCGCGTGAGCGACGTCCTCGCGCTCGGCTACCACGGGATCAGCGCGTCGTGGCCGGCCGAGACGACTGTCGCGCCTGAGCGCTTCGAGGCGCAGCTGACGCACCTGGTGGCGCAGGGCTATCGCGGCGCCACCTTCAGCGACGCGCTCACCGCTCCGCCCGCCCCGCGCACCGTCGCCGTGACCTTCGACGACGCTCACCGCTCGGTGCTCGAGCTGGCGCTGCCGATCATGTCGCGCCTGGGGCTCGTCGGGACCGTATTCGTCCCCACCGCCTACGCCGACGGAGGCCTCATGAGCTGGCCCGGCATCGCGCAGTGGATGGGCGGGCCGCATGAGCCCGAGCTCCGATGCATGACGTGGGACGAGCTTCGCTCGCTGGCCGAGCTCGGCTGGGAGGTCGGCTCCCACACGCGCAGCCACCCGCACCTGACCCAGCTCGACGCCCGAGCCCTCGCGGCCGAGCTGCGCGAGTCGCGCGAGCACTGCGAGGACGCGCTGGTGCGCCCGTGCCGCTCGCTCGCCTATCCCTACAGCGACTTCGACGATCGCGTGGTGCGCGCCGCGCTCGACACCGGGTACCGCTTCGCCGCGACGATTCCGCGCGGGGTGGCGGCGCCGCTTCCGCTCAGGTGGCCGCGAGTAGGCGTCTACGGCCACACAAGCGACCGTCGCTTCCGAGTCAGGGTCTCGCGCAGGCTGCGCGTCGCGCGCGGATCCTCGGCCTGGCGGACGCTCAACGGCGCCCGCCACCGGGTGCTCGGGTTGC
>JACCXP010000398.1 GCA_013696905.1 Thermoleophilaceae bacterium | reverse complement strand
CGGCGGGGCGGCGGCGCTTCTTGCGGCGCGCGGGCCGGCGATCGGCGCGACGCGAACGGGCCTGCGTCTTGCGGCCGACGCCGAGGAACTCGTCGGCGAGCTTGCGCACGCTGCGCGAGTCGGCGGTGACGTAGGCGACTCCGTAGGCGCTCACCTCGCTGCCGCCCTCGAACTGCACCTGGTGGATCGGCTTGCCCGCCGCGCGCGCGACGAGCTCACCAAGGCGCAGCACCGCCTTACGCGAGTCGATGTCCGACTCGGTGTACTTCGAGAAGACGTCGAGCAGCCGCTGGCGGTCCGCGAAGACCCTGCCGACGCCCACCTGCTGCTTGGCTTGGCGCAGGAACTCCTGCTGGCGGGCGGCGCGAACGATGTCGTTGTCGGAGTGGCGGTGACGGACGTAGTCGAGCCCATCCTGGCCGCACAGCCGCTGATAGCCCGGCCGGATGTCGATCGTCGCGTACTTGTCCGGGCCGGTGTTGTCGTTGTAGTAGCGGCGGTCGATGTCGACGTAGACGCAGTCGATCGCATCGACCGCCTCACGAAAGCCGGCGAAGTCGACGTTGACGACGTGGTTGACCGACAGCCCGGTGAGCTGCTTGACCGTGCGCACGGCGAGGCGGGCGCCGCCCTCGGAGTAGGCGGCGTTCAGCCGGTCGGTGCCGTGGCCGGGGATGCGAACCTTGAGATCGCGCGGGAGCGACAGCAGCGCGGTCGAGTCCTGCTCGGGATCGAGGCGCACCAGGATCAGCGTGTCCGAGCGAGCCCCGCTCGAGGCGCCAGACCGGGCGTCCTGGGAGGTCTTGGCGCGGCGGTCGGAGCCGATCAGCATGATCGTCTGCGGCTTGCCGGCGTCGGCCTCCGCGACCTCGTCGCCGAGGTCGAGCGGTCCGGCCTCCTCGAACGCCGTGACGACACGGTCGACCTCGCGAAATGCGGCGACGGCGGTCGCCGAGGCGGAGCCGGAGACGATCAGCACAGCTCCAAGCAGGAGCCGCAGCCACAGCGAGCGGCGTGCCGGAAGATCAGGCAATGCGCAGGTGCTGGTCCTGCTGCTTTGCCAGCAGGTTCACGAACTCGACCAGGGCCCCGTGGTAGCGCGCGAGCGACGAGATCGAGACCCACTCCTCCGGCCCGTGGTGACCGCCCCCCGCGGGTCCGAACTCGACCGCCGGAACGCCGGCGTCGAGGAAGGAGATCGCGTCCGAGGCGCCGTCGCGGCCGACCGAGATGCGCTCCGTCGGCATCCCGTCCGCGACCGCCGCCGCGAGCGTGCCCACGAACGGATTCGAGCGATCGACCACGGCCGGGCCGCGGCGGAAGGTCTTCCTGACGGTCACGTCCGGTAGTTCTTCGACGGCGGCCAGGATCTCCTCCGGATCCTGGCCAGGGAGGTAGCGCACGTCGACGTCGATCACGCACGAGTCAGGCACCTTGTTGACGGCGTCGCCGCCGTTGATGCGCCCGAGGTTGATCGACGGGCGGTCGAAGAGCTCCGACGACTCGCGCGCGAAAGGCATCGACTCGATCCGGCGGAAGACGTCGATCGCCTTGAGCACGGCGTTGTCGCCGAGCCACGGGCGCGCGCCGTGGGCGGCGGTCCCGCAGACCTCGAGGTTCATCGCGAGCACGCCCTTCGCCTGCACGCCGATACGCAGGTCGGTCGGCTCACCGGTGATCGCGAAGTCGCCCGTATAGCCCTCAGCCACGAGGCGATCGGTGCTCTTCGTCGAGTCGTCCTCGCCCTCTTCGTCGGGGACGCAGAGGAAGTGCAGGCGAACCGCGCTCTGATCGGCGAGATCGCGTGTCGCGCACATCATCGCGGCGAGGCCGCCCTTCATGTCGTAGGCGCCACGCCCGTAGAGGCGGTCGCCATCCACGCGCGGCTCGAACTGCTCCGCAAAGCCCGGCACGACGTCGAGGTGCCCGTGCAGCACGACGGTGGTTCCCTCGGCGGGGCCGACGGTGGCGGTGAGCACCGGGGCGTCGCCGTGGGGCAGCTCGTTCACCTCGACGTCGCGGGCCTCGAGCCAGCCCTTGACGAAGCCGGCCGCGCTGCGGATGCCCTCGGGCGTCGATGTGTCGTAGGAGATCAGGCGCTCGGTGAGCGCACGCTGCTGCATCCGACCCAGGATAAAGGTCGCATGGCGCCTGGCCGGGGGCCGGCGCTGGACGAATGATCGAGGCGCGCGGGCGGCGGTTCAAGCAGAGCGGCGGCTGCTGCCGATCCGGCGTGCATGAGCGCCCTCTCGCCCCTCGTCGCCGCCGGGCGTCGCCCGGCCCGATCGACCCTTTCGCGAGCGCTCTTGGTGCCGTTCTGCGCCGGTGTCGCGAGGTGCTGGCGGTGGTCGGGATCTCGATCACCGCCGCCACGCGCGCCGCCGACCAGGAGCTCGCCCGCAGCGCCGGCGCGACGAAGGGCTCCTTCGACGAGGCCGTGAGACGTCGGCAGGCGCAGATCGAGAGCGACGCTGCGACCGTCACCGCGCAGAACCGCTTCTCCGAGCGGCTTGCGAGCGGCGATTCTCGGTCGCTCGAGCTGCTGACGATCCCAAACTCGATTCAGCAGGATTACGACTACATCGCCGCCGTCGGCCCGCGAGGAGCGCGGGTCTTCGCCGACCGGCACGTCAAGTGGCCGCGCCTCGTGACCGACTCGGCGGTGGTCGAGCGCACGAGCACCGGCATCGCGGGCGGCGGCCTCGGGCTCGCGCAGCTCGGCGAGCCGATCCAGTTCGCCGCGGTGCCCGTGCGGATACCCGGACCGCGGTTCGGCGTGATGATCCTCGGCCGCGTGATCCAGCCTGAGTTGCTCGACGCCGTCGGCGGGCCGCTCGGCCCGGAGCTGTGGATCGAGACAAGGCTCGGTGCGCGCCGGAGCCGGCTCGGCGAGCCCGCCTCGGTGGACACGCCGGCGCGCCTCCACTCCTACCCGCTCGCCCTCGCTGCGCAGAGCGGGGCCGGCTCGCGCCTGTTC
>JACCXP010000356.1 GCA_013696905.1 Thermoleophilaceae bacterium | reverse complement strand
CCCTCGCCGCGGCCGAGGACGCCCTGCAGCGCAAGGCGGTGCGCTACGACAAGGGCGGCGACCGCCACTACGACACGATCTCGGCATGGATCAAGGCCACGCGCGGCTCCGACCCGGACGCGTCGCTCCTCTACCTGGCGACGATGCTCGAGGGCGGCGAGGACCCACGCTTCATCGCCCGCCGGATGGTGATCCTCGCCTCCGAGGACGTTGGCAACGCCGACCCGAGGGCGCTGGTGGTCGCGGTCGCCGCCGCACACGCCGTCGAGCACGTCGGCCTGCCCGAGTGCGCGCACAACCTCGCGCAGGCGGCGGTGTACCTGGCGCTCGCGCCGAAGTCGAATGCCTCCTACCGCGCCCTGGGCGCGGCCCGACGCTTCGTGCGCGAGAACGGGCCCGCGGCTAACCCACCGCCGTACATGCAGAGCGCGGCCTACCCGGGGGCGAAGGCGCTCGGTCGCGGCGAGGGCTACGACTACCCCCATGACCGTCCCGAGGGCGTATCGGAACAGGAGCTGATGCCCGCCGAGGCGCTCGGGGAGCGCTTCCTGGAGCTCTCGGAGCACGGCGAGGAGGCGGCCCTGCAGGAGCGGCTCACTCAGCTTCGCCGTTTGCGCGCGGGGGAGAGCTAGCTAGGCCGCAGCGCCGGCCTTCTCCTGCGTCGAGTCCGACTGCTCGGCGGGCGTTGGAGCGCTCTCGCCGGTGGCGACGCCCGGCGCGCCCGGCATCGACTCGGGCCAGATCGGATCGCGGGCCTCGGCCTGCTTGAGCATCTGGCGCGCGATCACGAGCCGCTGGATCTCGTTCGCGCCCTCGTAGATCTGCAGCACCTTGGCGTCGCGCATCATCCGCTCGGCGGGGAACTCGAGCAGGTAGCCGTTGCCGCCGAGCACCTGCACGGCCTCGGTCGTCACCCGCATCGCGGCGTCCGAGGCCGCGAGCTTCGCCATCGCCGCGAGCTTCGTGAGCTCGCGATCGTCGTGGTCGATCGCGGCGGCCGACTGGTAGGTCAGCGCGCGCGCAGCGGCTACCTCGGTCTCCATCTCGGCGAGCTTGAACTGCATCCCCTCGTGCCCGATCAGCGGCTTGCCGAACGTCTGGCGGCGCAGGGCGTAGTCGAGCGCGAGGTCGACCGCCCCCTGACCGACGCCGATCGCCTGCGCGGCCACCCCCGGGCGCGAGCGGTCGAACGTGCGCATCGCCAGGTAGAAGCCGCCTCCTTCCTCGCCGAGCAGGTTCTCGTGCGGCACCTCGACGTCCTCGAAGCGCGGCGCCCCGAGGGGCCAGCCGGGCGTCCCCATCGTCGGAAGCGGCTCGGCGGAGATCCCGGCGGCGTCCCCGGGCACCAGAAACGCGCTGATTCCCCTGGCGCCGGGGTCGCCGGTGCGGGCGAACACGACGTACAGGTCGGCCATCCCCGCGTAGCCGATGAACCGCTTCAGCCCGTTCAGCACCCAGGTGTCGCCGTGACGCTCGGCGACCGTCTCGAGCGCGGCCGGGTCGGAGCCGACACCGGGCTCCGTGAGCGCGTAGGACGCCCGGATCTCGCCGGCCGCGAGCGGCGGCAGCCAGCGCCGGCGCTGCTCCTCGGTGCCGACCAGCAGCAGCGGCACGTTTACCAGCTTCACATAGCACGAGATCAGCGCGACAGAGCTCGAGATCTTGGCGAGCTCCTCGACGGCGACGCAGGAGGCGACCTCGTCGAGGCCGCGCCCGCCGTACTCGCGCGGCACGGCGACGTCGAGCAGGGCGGCACGGCCGAGCAGGTCGTGCAGGTCGGCGGGGTACTCACCGCTCTGGTCGACCTCGAGCACGCGCGGGCGGATCGGGCCGAGCGCGAGCGCCCTGACCTCGTCGCGCAGATCGCGCTGCACGTCGCCTAGTCGCCACATGGTCCATGAGGTTATTGCCCGGCCTCGCCTGGCGCCACAATGGGGCGATGGCGATAAGGCAGACGCAGGCCTCGCCCGCCGACGCAGAGCTGCCACGGCGCGAGTCACACAACCCGGCGACGGGTGAGCTGCTGGGGTCGGTGCCGACCGTGGCCCTTGGGGACGTTCGGGCCGTCGTCGACGGCGTGGCGGCGGTGCAGCGCGCATGGGCGGCGGTGCCGCTGGCCGGGCGGGCCGCCGTGCTGAGGCGCGCCGCGGTGGTCCTGCTCGGCGAGCTCGACGAGCTGGCTGCGCTACTGACCCGGGAGCAGGGCAAGCCACTCGCGGAGGCCTACACGATGGAGCTGCTGCCGACGATCGACGCCCTGCACTGGATCGCCGACCACGGACCGGCGATCCTCGGCGACGAGCGGATCCCCTACACGCAGCCGTTCCTGTGGACCAAGTCCTCGTTCTTCGCCTACGAGCCGCTCGGCGTGGTGGCCGTGGTCTCGCCGTGGAACTACCCGTGGTCGATCCCCCTCGGCGAGGTGGCGATCGCTCTGATGTGCGGCAACGGCGTGATCGTCAAGCCCGCGCCGCTGACGCCGCTGATCGCCGAGCGGATCCCCGCGATCTTCGAGCGCGCCGGGTTGCCCACGGGGCTAGTGCGGGTCGTGCAGGGAGCGGGCGACGTGGGCGGCGCGCTGATCGAGCACGAGCGCGTGGCGAAGGTGTTCTTCACGGGCTCGGTGGAGGTCGGCCGCCGCGTCGGAGTGGCCTGCGCCGAGCGCATCAAGGGCTCGGTGCTCGAGCTCGGCGGCAAGGATCCGATGCTCGTGCTGGACGACGCCCCGCTCGAGCACGCCATCTCGGGCGCGCTCTGGGGCGGCTTCGCGAACGCCGGGCAGACGTGCTCCGGGATCGAGCGCGTGTATGTGGCACGCGAGCTCAGCGAGCGCTTCGTCGCGGGCGTCGTCGCCGGCGCGAGGGCGTTGCGCGTCGGCGACCCGCTCGACCCGCGCACGGAGGTCGGTCCGATGATCTCGCATGACCAGGCAGCTCACGTGCGCGAGCTGGTCGACGACGCCGTCGCAGCCGGCGCCGCGCTCCGCTGCGGCGGTCCGGTCGATCCGCCTATCGGGCTCTCGGGCGCGTGGTACGCACCGGCGGTGCTGACGGGCGTCCGGCCCGAGATGCGGGTCATGCGCGAGGAGGTGTTCGGGCCGGTGCTGCCGATCGTCGCGGTCTCCTCCGAGGACGAGGCGATCGCGGCCGCCAACGACTCCGAGTTCGGCCTCGGCGCATCGGTCTGGACGCGCGACCGAGCGCGCGGGAAGCGCATCGCCCGCAGGCTCGAGGCGGGCTCGGTGTGGATCAACGACCACTCCTACTCCCACGGCGCGTGCCAGTGCTCGTGGGGCGGGACGAAGTCGTCGGGGCTCGGTCGCACGCACTCGCGCTTCGGCTTCTACGAATGCGTCGAGATCAAGCACATCGCCTGGGACGCGTCGCGGACGAAGGACTTCTGGTGGCACCCCTACGACGAGTCGCTGCCGCTCGCGGTGAGCGCCGC
>JACCXP010000351.1 GCA_013696905.1 Thermoleophilaceae bacterium | reverse complement strand
AGTTGTCGCCGACCGTGCCGACCGGGATCTTGAAGTCGAAGTGGTCATAGCTCGAGTAGGGCATCGCCTTGCGCAGGTCCCACGGGTCGCCCGTCGCGCGCAGTAGCGGGCCCGTGACACCGAGCCCGCGCAGCGTGTCGCGATCGACGATGCCGACGTTCTTCGTGCGCTGGAGGAAGATCTCGTTGCGATCGAGGATCGACTCGTACTCGTCGATCCGGCTCGGCATCCCCTTCAGGAACTGGCGGCACTTCTGCTCCCACCCCGGCGGGATGTCCTCGAAGACCCCGCCGACCTGGAAGTAGCGCGTGTGCATGCGCTGGCCCGAGGACATCTCGAACAGGTCGAGGATCGGGTCGCGGTCGCGCAGGCCGTACCAGAGCATCGAGATCGCGCCGAGGTCGAGCGCCGCGGTCGCGAGCCAGAAGAGGTGCGAGGCGATCCGATTGAGCTCCATGTGGATCACGCGCAGGTACTGCGCGCGCGGCGGCACCGGCTCGTCGAGCAGCCGCTCGACGGCGGTGCAGTAGGCCATCGCGTTGAAGTAGTAGGAGAGGTAGTCCATCCGCTCGACGAACGGGATCACCTTCCAGTAGGCCTGGTCCTCGCACGACTTCTCGATGCCGGTGTGGACGTAGCCGATCAGCGGCGTCAGCTCGCGCACGACTTCGCCCTCGAGCGTCAGCAGCAGCCGCAGCACCCCGTGGGTCGAGGGGTGGTGGGGGCCCATGTTGATCGTGAAGAGCTCCGCATCGTGCTCGACCTCGGTGCCCGAGACGGGCGCGTCCATGCGCTCGAGCGTGATCGACTGCTCGCGCTCGCGGTAGGGCACCTCGAGCGGACCCGGGACGCGCGTGTCAGTCATACCAGCGCGGGGATTCGTGCTCGTTGAAGGTGAACAGCACGGGCTCTCCGCCGATCGGGAAGTCGCGCCGCTGTGGATGGCCCTCGTAGTCCTCGGGCATGTGCGTGCGGCGCAGGTCGGGGTGGCCCTGGAAGATCACGCCGAAGAAGTCGAACACCTCGCGCTCCTGGAAGTTCGCGCCGGGGAAGAGGTCGACCACCGAGGGCACCTGTGGCATCGCCACCGGCACGCGCGTCTTTACCCCGAGGCGCTCGGCGCGAACGGTCGAGAGCAGCTGGTAGTGAACGCCGAGGCGCGGCTCCTGCGGGTGGTAGTCGCAGCCGTGCAGCGAGGCGAGGAAGTCGTAGGGCTCGTCGGCGTCGTCGCGCAGAAAGGCGAGCACCGCCCGTGCCGCCTGCGGCCGCACCTCGAGCGTCGCCTGCTCACGGAAATAGGTGGTGCGCACGATCGACTCGTCGCCGAGGCGCTCGCGCAGCGACTGGGCGACCAGCTCGAGGCCGGTGGCGTCAGGCACGTTCCTCCGTGCCGTGGGCGCCGTAGCGCTCGCGCCAGCCCGCGTCGGGGTGGCCCTTGATCTTCTTCTGGAGCTTGATGATCCCGTAGATCAGCGCCTCGGGCCGCGGCGGGCAGCCCGGCACGTAGACGTCGACGGGAAGGAAGCGGTCGGCGCCCGCCACGAGCGCGTAGTTGTTGAACATGCCCGCACTCGACGCGCACGCGCCCATCGAGATCACCCACTTCGGCTCGAGCATCTGGTCGTACAGTCGCCGGATCACCGGCGCCATCTTGATCGACACGCGACCGGACAGGATCAGCAGGTCAGCCTGGCGCGGGGATGCGCGCGAGACCTCGGCGCCGAAGCGTGACAGGTCGTTGCGCGGCGAGCCGATCGCCGAGATGTGCTCCATCGCGCAGCAGGCGAGGCCGAAGGTGGCCGGGAAGAGCGCGTTCGCCCGGCCCCAGTTCTGCACCCATTCGCCGGCTGACTTGAGCGTCGTCGCGAGCACGCGCGACTCGACGTACTCGTCGAGCTCCGCGTCGTCGAGCTCGCCGCGCAGCATCTGGCGCGCCCTCAGCTGGCGCACGCGCAGGTCCTCGGGCGCCGTCGCGCCGTCGACCTTCTGGCGCGTTATCTCCACTCGAGCGCTCCCCGTCTCCAAACGAAGACGAAGGCCACGAAGAGAAGGAAGATGAAGACCATGATCTCGATCAAGGCGAATAACCCGAAGGCCTCGAGCTGAACTGCCACCGGGTAGAGAAATACGACCTCGATGTCGAACAGGATGAACAGCATCGCGATCAGGTAGAAGGAGATCCCGAAGCGGAAGTTGCTCGTGACCTCCGAGGGCAGGCCGCACTCGTACGGCTGCTCCTTGACGGTGCCCGGACGCTTCGGTCCGATGATGCCGTTGAGCACCGTGAGCACGCCGCCGACGACGAGGCCAAGAGCCAGGAAGACGAGAGCCGGCAGGTAGCTGCCCAACATTCGGGCATGGTTATAGACGACTTTGTGACTACTTGCCACATAGTGCGAAAGGGCGCTTTGTGAACGAGATCCATCTGCTCAGCGGGTACCTCGTGCTGGCGGCGAACGGGCTCGCGGGCGGCTTCGGCGCGCTGGCTTGGGCGCTGCGCCGGCCGTCGGCGATCTTCTGGTATCTGCTCCGGGCGGCGCAGGCGATCGTCGTGGCGCAGGTGACACTCGGACTCGTGCTGCTCGCCCAGGGGCTGCGCCCTTCCGACGACTTGCACTACATCTACGGCGGCGGGCCGCTGCTCGTGACGCTGGTCAGCGAGGGGATGCGCGCGGGGGCCGCCCACAGCGAGCTGGCGGGGGTAGCCGACCTCGACGCGCTCGGCCCCGACGAGCAGGCCGACATCGGTCGCCGTGTGCTGCGACGCGAGATGGGGATCATGGCCGTCGGCTGCCTGCTGATCGTCACGCTCGCGCTGCGCGCGACGTTCACGGGGGGTCGGTAGCGGGACGCATCACAGGTCGGAGGGCGCGACCACGAACCCGAGCCGCCGCGTCCCGCGCAGCAACCGGGCATCGACGGTCACCACTCGGCAGTCGAGCAGCCGTGCGAGCGCCAG
>JACCXP010000337.1 GCA_013696905.1 Thermoleophilaceae bacterium | reverse complement strand
CAGCCGCGACATCGTCTCCGCAGCTGCCCAAGTACGGCGCTTCGACTCGGGTGATATCCCCTCGCTGGTGGTCCACGCCAGCCGATCGGTGAGCGCCTCGAGCTGAGCGGCCTCGTCCTCGTCGCTCGAGGCGTGCGCGCTGATCCAGGCCGCCTCGCGCATGCCCGCGTCGACGCAGATCTCCAGCCAGCGGTCGTACTCCCGCTGCGCGAGCCTTGGGTTGCAGTGGTGAAGCGCGCGGAGGAGGCTCGGCGTCGGCGGCGCCGGCTCTGTTCCGGCGAATGGGTTACGCTTGTTCATGTCGGCCACGCGCGGCCGATTTTGGGACGCGGCCCGGGTTGGCGAGACCTGGGCCGTCGTCGTCTAGGGCAGCCGCTAGGTGCGCACGCATCGCGCGGCGCAGCTCGGCCGAGACTGACCGGTCACCTTGCTGCGCCAGCTCGATGAAGCACTCGCGCATCGCGACCGGGACGCTTGCTGAGATGATGACGTTCTCTTCGTGGTAAGCCATGCCCAAGACTTCTAGAGAGGTCGGCGGACGGCAGCATGAGATTGGCGCGTAGACACAAGATCCGCCGAGCGAGTACAAGCGCTTGGACTCGCGCATGCGGGAGCCCCCGGGGGGCCGCGCCTTGCGGGAGGCTTCGCGAGCCGCGTTTGCGGCGCTTCGCGGCCGAGTGTTGCCCAATCGGTTGCCCAGCAGCGGTACAGACTGGCGACCAGGGCTCCAGATTCCGCTTTCTAGAGCAGAGCCCGCCCTCGGATTCGAACCGAGAACCTCTTCATTACAAGTGAAGTGCTCTGCCAGTTGAGCTAGGCGGGCAGGTTCAAGTCCTCTCGGTGGGCAGAGCGTACCTCCGAGCCGACGCTCAGACGGGGCGCGACTCGTGCGGCATGAGCACCCAGAGGGCGATGTAGAGCAGGAACTGCGGGCCGGGCACGATCATGCTGACGACGAACGCCGCGCGCAGGATCCACGGGGACACCCCGAAGCGCCGGCCGAGCCCCGCGAACACGCCGGCCACGAGCCGGCCCTCGCGCACGCGCACGAGCCCCTGGCGCTGCCCCGCCCGCTGGACTCCCGTGCGTGCCCTGCCCCCGGCTTCGAGCGCTCGCCCGCCGCGCGTGCCCGTGCTTCCTGATCCTGGTGTCCCCGCCATCGCTGCCTCCTCGCTTCGCCTTGACCGATCTACGCGCCCTACCCTCCCGCAGCGCGGGCCCAACTTCAACCCGCGCGCGGGTCGAGCGCGCGCTGGAGCGCCGCCGCGTCGTCGACCTCGGCGCCGAGCAGGTGCTGCGCCGCGGCGACCACCTCGTCCACGGGCACGTCCGCGACGTGCGAGTCGGCGTGGTCGCACGGAGAGCGCAGCGAGTCCGCGCCGCAGCGCGGGCAGGCGAGCGTGAACGAGACGAGCGGGCGGTGATCGCGGCGCGCGGCGAGCATCCCGTTGATCGCGCTCGGACCCCAATAGATGCCGACCGTCGGGGCGCCGACCGCGGCGGCGAGGTGGAGCGGCCCCGAGTCATTCGAGACGACGAGTCGCGCGCGCGCCAGCACGCCGGTCAGCCCGCCGAGCGACAGCAGGCCGCTGAGGTCGCGCACCGGCGCGCGCATGCTTCCCGCGAGCTCCGCGGCCAGTGCCCGCTCCGACCCGTCGCCGTTCACGACGATCGCGGCGCCTGAGGCCGCGAGCGCGTCCCCTACCGCTGCGAAGCGCTCGACCGGCCAACGCCTGCGGGGATCGCTTGCACCCGGCTGCAAGACGACGAGCGGCCCGTCGACCGCCACGTGGGCCGAAGCCTGCCCACGATCCTCGTCAGTCACGGCGAGCCGCGGCTCGAGGCCGGCGGGGGGTGCTCCCACGAGGCCGACGATCTCGAGCTGGCGCAGCACCTCGGGCTGCAGGTAGACGTAGGTGATCGAGCGGTCGAGGGCCGGTGCGTCCGGAGTGCGTGCGCCGGCCGTGATGCGTGCACCCAGCCGAGCCACAAACGCGTTCGAGAAGCGCCCGCCTCCGTGCATCTGCAGGGCGACGTCGAAGCGCTCGGCGGCCATGGCGGCGAAGAACGACTCGAGCTCGAGCTCCTCCGGCTCGCGATCCTCGCGGACGCCGCGGTGGGCGGGCACGGCGATCACTCGATCCACCGGGCCGGCTCGCGAGCCGAGCAGCTCGCGGTGCCACTCCTTGGCGAGCAGCGTGATCTCGGCGTCCGGGTAGGTGACGCGCAGCGCCTCGAGCGCCGGCAGAGCGAAGACGAGATCGCCGAGGTCGTTCGCGCGCAGCACCGCTATCCGCTCGACCTCTCCGCGCGGCTCGGGCGCGATCACGGCCGCTCGCCCCGGCTCAGCCTCAGCGACGGTGGCGCAGGAGAGCGGCGTAGAGCGTCAGCCCGGGGCCGAACGCCATCAGCACGACGGGGTCGCCGTCGAGCAGATCGCGCTCGCGACGGATGCGGTCGAGCACCAGCATGACGGTCGCGGACGAACAGTTGCCGAAGTCGCGCAGCACCGAGCGCGACTCGGCGAGCGCCGCCTGCTCCAGACCGACCCGCTCGGCGATCACCTCGAGGATGGCCGGGCCACCCGGGTGCACCGCCCAGGCGGCCACGTCCTCGACCGCCAGCCCGTGCCCGGCGAGCAGCTCGCTCACCACACCGGCCACGTGGCGCTCGAGCACCTGCGGGACCTGGGGCGAGAGGCCCATCCGAAAGCCGTGGTCTGTGACGTCCCACGTCATCATCGCCGCGTGCTCGATGTCGGTGCGGGCGACGACGTCTCGGACCTCGAAGCCGGCGCCGCCGGGCACGACCGCCGCCGCCGTCGCGGCGTCGGCGAAGAGGGCGTGGGCGACGAGCTGCTCGATGTCCTCGGAGGGCGCCTGGATGTGCAGGCTCGGCAGCTCGATGCAGAGCATCAGCGCGGCCTTGCCGCGCGCCGTGGCGGCGTCTGCCACCGTGGCGAGCGCGGGCACGGCCGCGTAGCAGCCCATGTGCCCGATGTGGAGCCGCTGCACCCCGGCGTCGAGGCCCAGCTCACCGGCGAGCATGACGTCGAGCCCGGGAGTGGCGTAGCCCGTGCACGAGACGACCGTCAGGAGGCCGACATCGGCCGGCGCGAGACCGGCGTCCGCCAGGCAGCCCTGCGCCGCCTCGCGGGCGAGCGGCAGACCCTGCTCGTTGAAGCGGCGCATGCGCCGCTCGGTGCCCCACTCGCGCACGTCGACCTCGCACGGGTCGGCGACACCGTGGCGCGTGTCGATCCCGCACCCGTGCCACAGGCGTCGCGCCAGGTCCCAGTGCCCGTAGTGCTCGGCGAAGAAGCTCTCCCAGAGGTCGGCCTGGCTGCGGCCGGGAGGCACGGCCGAGCCGAGCCCGGCCACGGTCGCGGCGAGCAGCTCGCGTGGCGGTGCCTGACGCCAGGCAGCGGAGGCTCCGGCCCGCACCGGAGCCTGGGTGAGCGGAGCGGGCACGACGATCACGGTACCGCCCCTCGCCGCCACGCCTGTCAGTAGGTGAGATCGCGCGCGCCATCTTGCCGCGTTCTCAGCGCGACGCCTTGACCCCCACCCCCTGATAGAGGGCGCCGAGGTAGCGCGTGGGCACCATCGTCGCCCCTCGCCGCACGCCCAGCAGGAAGCCCAGGTACTGGCGGATCGCCGGGCGCAGCCCCCATACCCTGAGCGACACCCCGTGACGAGCGCACTCCTCCCGCAGCCGCTCCGGGCGCACGAACAGCCGCTCGTCGTGGCACCCGAGCGGCGGTCCCCCGGGCATGCGCTCGGCCACGGTGACGATCGCGAGCGCCGAGAAGCGTGTGCGATTGATCGTGTCGCACACGAACGTGCCGCCCGGCCGCAACACGCGGATCGACTCGGCGACCGTGCCCTCCATGTCCTCGACGTGCTCGAGGATCTCCCCGGCGACGACGACGTCGAACTCGGCGTCGGCGAAAGGGAGCGCCGAGACGTCGGCGCGCACGCATTCGATGCCGTGCTCCGCGGCGACCGCGAGCGATGGGGCCGACTGGTCGACGCCGACGTGGCGGTAGCCGGCGGGCACGTGGGGCGCCAAGAGACCACCTCCGCAGGCGACGTCGAGCAGCGAGGCCCCCGGCCGCGTGGGAGGCGGGATCAGCTCGCCGCGCGAGCGCGCGAGCCAGTGCAGCGCCGCGAAGTCCCCGTCCGGCTTCCACCACTCGTCGGCAAGCTCGTCGTACTGCGCGGGATCGTTGCGTCGCAGGTCCACGGTGCGCGGTTCTTAGCACCTGCGCGGGCCGGCGGGTGAGCGCGCGGGTGGTGATCGTGGGGATGGGGCCGGTCGGCGCGACCGCTGCGCTGCTGCTCGCGGGCCTCGGCGTGGAGACGCTCGTGATCGAGCGACGGCGACGGCTCGAGCCGCTCACGCGCGCCGTCACCGTCGACGACGAGGCGCTCCGCGTGCTGCAGGCGGTGGGGCTCGGCGGCGACCTGCCCGCGCCGCAGATGCTCGCGGAGGAGCCGATCCGCTTTCGCTCGCGCACGGGCGCGCTGCTGCTCGAGCTCCCGCCGCGGGTATCGGCGAACGGCCATCCCACAGTCGCCTTTCTGCACCAGTGGGAGCTGGAGGCTGCCTTGCGAGAGGGACTGTCGCGGCGCTCCGACAAGGTGAGGGTCGAGCTCGGGTGCGAGGCGGTCGGGCTGCGCCACGACGCACGCGGCGTGGCGC
>JACCXP010000329.1 GCA_013696905.1 Thermoleophilaceae bacterium | reverse complement strand
GCCCCGGGCCCCGCCGCGAGCGCGCCGCCGCGTCGCCCGCGTCGCTCCGGAGCCGGCGAGGCGGACGGCGAGGCGCTGCTGTCGCCGCTCGGGGGAACCGTGCTGCGGGTCGCCGTCGAGCCCGGCGCAACCGTCGAGCGGGGCGCGCTGATCTGCGTGATCGAGGCGATGAAGATGGAGAACGAGATCACCGCCCACCGCGGCGGCACGGTGGCCGAGCTGACCGTGGCAGGCGGGACGGCGGTCGCCTCGGGCGATCCGATCGCCGTGATCAGGTAGGCGCCGGCTGACCGGCACGCTGATCAACGTCGCCACCGTGCTCGCGGGCACGCTGGTCGGCACGCTGCTCGGGGCACGCCTGCCCGAAGGGCTCCAGCGGCGCGTGCTGGCCGGGCTCGGCCTGGTCACGCTCGTGCTGGGAGTGGACTACGCGCTCGTCTGGCGCGAGACCAACCCGCTGATCGTGCTCGGCGCAGTGCTTATCGGCGGGATCGTGGGCGAGGCGGTGGGGATCGAGCGCCGGCTGGAGTCGCTTGGCGACGCGATCCAGCGGCGCCTGGGCGGGGAGGGCTCGACGGTCAGCGAGGCGTTCTTCACGGCGAGCCTGCTGTTCTGCGTCGGACCACTGGCGGTCGTCGGCTCGATCCAGGACGGGCTCACCGGGGACTACAGCGCGCTCGCCACCAAGGCGCTGCTCGACGGGTTCGCGGCGATCGCGCTCGCCTCCACCCTCGGATGGGGAGTGGGGCTCGCGGCGGTCACCGTGCTCATGCTCCAGGGCGGGCTCGCGCTCGGTGCGGGCGCTGTCGCACCGCTGTTGCGCGGCGAGGCGCTCGCCGCGCTGACGAGCGCCGGGGGCATCTTGATCATCGGGATCTCGCTACGGCTGCTCGACGTGCGCGACGTGAAGGTGGGCAACTTCCTGCCCGCGCTCGTGGTGGCCCCGGCGCTCGTCGGGCTCGTGGCGGCGTTTCGCTAGTTCGCTCAGCGCAGCGCGCTGTGGCCGGTGATCGCCTTGCCGAGCACGAGCGTGTGGATCTCCTCCGTGCCCTCGTAGGTGAGCACCGACTCTAGGTTTGCGGCGTGGCGCATCGGCGAGAAGTCGAGCGTGACGCCGTTTCCGCCGAGGATCGTGCGCGCCGTACGGGCCACCTCGAGCGCCGCGCGCACGTTCGCGAGCTTCCCGAGCGAGATCTGCTCGGGTGCGAGGCGCCCCTCGTCCTTCATCCGGCCGAGGTGGAGGGCCAGCAGCGAGCCGGTGCTGACGGCGATCGCCATGCCGACGAGCTTCTGCTGGGTGAGCTGGAAGCGCGCGATCGGCCCGCCGAACACCTCGCGCCGCGAGGCGTAGTCGAGCGCGCACTCGAAGGCGTCGCGAGCGGCGCCCATCGAGCCCCACACGATCCCGTGGCGGGCCTCACCGAGGCACGTGAACGGAGCGCGCATGCCGCGCGCCTCGGGCAGCAGCGCCGCGGCGGGCAGGCGGCAGCCTTCGAAGCGCAGGTGCGCGTGGGGAGAGGTCCGCATCGAAAGCTTCCCGGTGATCTCGTGCGCCTCGTAGCCGCGCGTGCCGCGCGGGACCAGGAACCCGCGCACGCCGTCGTCGGTCTGCGCCCAGACGACCACGACGTCGGCCACCGTCGCGCTTCCGATCCAGCGCTTCTCGCCGTCAAGCACCCAGTCGTCGCCGTCGCGACGGGCGAACGTGCGCATGCTCGAGGGGTCAGAGCCCGCCTCGGGCTCGGTCAGCGCGAAGCAGGCGAGCGCCTCGCCCGCCGCCAGCGGGCCGAGCCACTCGCCCCGCTGCTCGTCCGATCCGAAGTGATGGATCGCCGTCATCGCGAGCGACCCCTGCACCGAGACGAACGTGCGAAGCCCCGAGTCGACCGCCTCGATCTCGACGCAGGCGAGCCCGTACTCGACGGCGCTCGCGCCTCCGAGCCCGTGGCCCTCGAGGTGCATCCCGAGCACGCCGAGATCGCCCAGTAGCCGCGGCAGCTCGGCGGGAAGACCCCCCGCCTCGTACCACTCGGCGACGTGCGGGCGCAGCTGCTCGCCGGCGAAGGCGCGGATGCGGTCGCGCCCGGCGCGCTCCTCGGGGCTCAGCAGGGCGTCGAGCTCCAGCAGGTCGCCGGCGAGCGGCGTGGCGTCGGTCGTGCTCACCGCGGGGGAAGCCTACGCGCTCGTCGACGCCAGGGCTCGTCGCGTGGACTACGCTCCGCCGCGGGGCGCCGTGGGAGAGCGGTCCGCGGCGGAGGAGTCGCACGGGGGAGGGATCTTGTTGCATGAGTCTCGAGCTGGAAGCGCCGGACGCCGGGCACGAACATCGAGCGCAGCGCTGGCCGCGATCCTCGCGGCTGCATTGCTGGTGGCGTGCGGCGGGGAGGGCAGCGGCGGCGGCGCAAAGAGCGGCGAGGGCGGGCGGCTCTCGATCGCGACCGGGGGCACGAGCGGCGTCTACTCCGTCTATGGCGGCGGACTGGCCGACGCGATCTCGAAGAACCTGAAGGGCTATCAGGCGACCGCCGAGACGACTTCGGCATCGGTGGACAACCTGCTCCTGATCCAGGATGGCGGCAGTGACATCGCCTTCACGCTGGCGGACACCGCGATCGACGCTGCGTCCGGCAACGAGGCGTTCAAGGAGAAGGTGCCACTGCGCGCGCTGGCTCAGATCTACACGAACTACACGCAGGTGGTGGCCAAGCAGGGATCGGGGATCGAGACGGTCGAGGACCTGAAGGGCAAGCGCGTGTCGGTCGGCTCGCCCAACTCGGGCACCGAGGTGATCGCCCTGCGGATCCTCGAGGCCGCGAAGCTCGATCCGGAATCCGACATCAAGCGCGAGCAGCTCGGAGTCGAGGAGTCGGCCAAGGGGATGAAGGACGGGTCCGTCGACGCATTCTTCTGGTCCGGCGGGCTGCCGACCGGTGCGGTCACCGACCTGACCACGACGCAGAAGGTGACGATGCTGCCGACCACCGACTTCACCGACGCGCTCGTCGAGAAGTACGGCGAGGCCTACGCCGACACCAAGATCCCCGCTGACACGTACAAGGGCGTCTCCGAGGATGTCGAGACGATCGGGGTGCCGAACTACCTGGTCGTCAACGAGAAGATGGACGAGAAGCTTGCCTTCGACCTGACCAAGCTGCTGTACGACCAGAAGCCGACGCTTGTGAAGGTGCACCCCGAAGCCAAGAAGCTCGACCAGAAGCTGGGTCCGGAGGTGGCCGAGCCGGTGCAGCTGCACCCCGGCGCCCAGCGCTACTACGACGAGGCCGGGAAGTAGCAGCGAGCGGCAGGCGCGGCGCATGCGCGGCCCAGCGATCGCGGCGGTGGCAGTGGCAGTGGCAGCGATCACTGGCGGCGCGGTCGTCGCCGCGGGCTCCGACCGCGCGCCGGCGGTCGTCGTCCGCGACGAGGCTGGTCGGGAGCTCGTCCGCGCCGCCCTTCCCGACCCGGCCCGCTTCGCGCTCGAGTACCGCCACTCCTACTACGGCGCGCGTGCGCGCGAGTCGTTCCACGCCGGCCACGGGCCTGGCTTCGAGGTCGCGGCGATCGAGTCCCCAAGCGAGGCGGTGCTGGACTACTACTCCATCGACGGCCGCAAGCGCACGTCCCGCGACGGTTGGATCGCGCTCGTGCCCGCTAGTCCGCGTCGCTACCGGAGGCTTTCGCTGATCGCGACGCCCACCGGGCGACGCACGCTCGCCGTGGGTGACAGGCGTTTCCCCCTGTCCGCGCCAGGGCGGGCCGCTCACCTGACACTCTCGGTCGACCGGGGCAGCCCGGGCTGATGGCGCACGAGCGCGAGAGCGAGCGGGTGACGGGAGCCGCGGCGCGCGAGCATCCGCCGGCGCTCGACGTGAAGAGGCTGTCGGAGGAGCTCGAGGCCGAGCGCCCGGGACGGCGCCTCGCCGGGATTCCGCTCGCCGTCGTGTCGGCGACCGGCGTCGGCCTCTCGGCATACGCGCTCTACTGGGTGCTCAATCCGATCCCGGCTCAGGTCTATCGCACGAGCTTCCTCGCTGTGGCGCTCGCGATGACGTTCCTCGTCTACCGGGGCTGGGGCCAACGCTCTGACGAGGACAGGGAGCGTGGCGAGCGCCCCGGGGTGACCGACTGGCTGCTCGCCGGGCTCGCGATCGTCGCGCTCGGATACACGATCGTCACGTTCGACGAGTTCGTGCGCCGCGCGGTAAGGCCCAACGAGCTCGATCTGCTCTTCGGCGTGATCACCGTCGGACTGGTGCTCGAGGCCACGCGCCGGACCGTCGGCTGGATCCTTCCGGCCGTTTGCGGACTCTTTCTCGCCTACGGCTTCTTCGGCGGCGAGCTGCCGATCGGCTCTCGCATCTCGCACGCGGGCTACGGGCTGCCGCGGATCGTCGGCCAGACCTACATGGGGCTCGAGGGGCTCTTCGGCGTGCCGCTCGACGTCGCGGCGACCTACATCGTCCTGTTCACGATCTACGGCGCGGTGCTCGAGTACTCGGGCGCGGGCAAGTACTTCATCGACGTCTCGATCGCGGCCTTCGGCAACTCGCGCAGCGGCCCGGGGCGCACCACGACGCTTGCCGGCTTCCTGCTCGGCACGGTCTCGGGCTCGGGCACGGCCACCACGGTCACGCTCGGCTCGGTCACCTGGCCGATCCTGCGCCGCGGCGGCTATCCGCGCGAGGAGGGGGGCGGCGTGCTGGCGGCGGCGGGGATCGGCGCGATCCTGTCGCCTCCGACGCTAGGCGCAGCGGCCTTCATCATCGCCGAGTTCCTCGGGATCTCGTATCTCAACGTGCTGCTGTACGCGCTGATCCCCACGCTGCTCTACTACCTGGGAATCATCCTCGCGATCGAGGCAGACGCCCGCCGCTTCGGGACGCGCCAGGTCGACGTGCAGACGCCGCCGCTGTGGCGCCTCCTGTGGCGCTACGGCTATCACTTCTCCTCACTGGTGCTGATCGTCGTGCTGCTGGCGGTCGGGCTGTCGCCGTTTCGAGCGGTCTTCTACGCCACGCTCGTGGCCTTTGCGCTGTCGTTCCTCGACCGCGCGCACTGGATGACACCGCGCAGGGTCTTCGACGCGCTGGCCAGCGGCGCGCGCTCGGTGCTGCCGATCGCCGCGACGACCGCCGCTGCGGGGATCATCGTCGCGATCGTCACGCTCACCGGCCTGGGGCTCAAGCTCTCGTCGCTGATCGTCGACCTTGCCGGGGCCAACTTGTTCCTCACCGCCTTCTTCTCTGCCGTCGCCGTGCTGATCCTCGGCCTCGCCGTGCCGGTCACCGCCTCGTTCATCATCGGCGCTGTGATCATCGCCCCGGCGCTCACCGGCCTCGGCGTGCAGCCGTTCGTCGCCTACATGTTCATCTTCTACTACGCGGTCCTGTCCGAGGTCAGCCCGCCGACGGCGCTCGCGGCCTTCGCGGCCTCGGCGATCACCGGCGGCAACGCGTTCAAGACGATGATGATGACCTGGAAGTACACGCTGCCGGCCTTCCTCGTGCCGTTTGCGTTCGTCCTGTCGCCCAACGGCGAGGCGCTGCTGCTCGAGGGGGCGCCGCTCACGGTCGTGCTGGCCACGCTCGTGTCCGCACTCGCCGTGGCCGCGCTCGCGGTCGCGACGGGCGGCTGGATGGTCGCTCCCGCGCGCTGGCCGGAGCGCGCGCTGTGCGCGATCGCGGGCCTGATCCTGCTCTACCTCGAGCCTTTCTGGGTCGCGGTCGGCCTCGGCGTGCTAGCCGCCGGGGTGGTCGTGCACCTCGTGCTGCGACGCACCGCCCCGACGCCCGCGACTCCGTAGCGATCGCCAGGCTCACGGCGGTAGCCCACGGCTAGCCGAGCGCGCGCAGGTTGTCCGCGTGGATCGCGCGCTGGCGCCGCGTGTCGCGCCCGTCCGGCAGCCGCGGGCGCTGCTCCCCGCGCTCGAGCGACTCGAGGTAGGCCGCGTCCTCGTCGAGCACTCCGAGCGCGGCTTCGCGGTCGAGCGGCGAGCCGTGCCCCGGCACCACGGTCGCCGCGCGCTCGACGAGCGGCGCCAGCCGGGAGAGCGTGGAGCGGTACTCGGCGAGCGAGCCGCCGGCGGAGATCATCGGGATCTCGACGTCCGATAGGTAGTCGCCGCACACGAGCACCGCGGCGCCGGGCGCGAACAGCGCGGCGCCGTCCGCGGTGTGGCCCGCGACAGGGTGCAGCTCGAGCTCGCTCTCGCCAAGCCCGACGTAGCCCGGCACGGGCAGCGACTGCCAGGCCCCGAGCGCGAGCGGTCGCGGCCGGACGACGTAGTGCTCGGCGTCGGCGTCGCGCAGCGCGCGCTGCGCAGCACCCGGCTCCGAGCGCAGACGCACCCCCGTGCTCTCCGCCACCCCGAGCGCGAGGTTCGCGAACGCGAGCCCGCCGAGCAGGTGGTCCCAGTCGCCGTGGGTCGCAAGCAGCGCCGACACCTCGAACCCGGCCTGCGCGAGCAGCCGCGGCAGCAGCTCGAGCTCGTCGGGGAAGTAGGGCGAGTCGATGAGCATCGCCTCGCCACTCGAGCGCAGCGCCGTCGCGTTCGTCTGCCACATGCGGCTCGAGACCACCACCACGTCGGGGTGGACGGCCACCGCGCGCAAGGGGTTACCCGCCGAGCAGCTTGACGGCCTCGCGCAGGTTCTTGACCTCCTCGGTCGGCGCCTTGCCGCCCTCGGGGATGCTCTCGCCGTGGCGATTGATCCAGATCACGGGCACCTTCTCCTGGAGCGCGGGCGCGATGTCCGCCTCGTAGCCGCTGGCCACGTGCACCCACCCCTTCTTGCCCCCCGTGCGGCGCGCGCACTCCTTGAAGTGCGCCTGGTCGGGCTTGTAGGAGCGCACCTGCTGCGCCGTGACCACGAGGTCGAGGTCGAAGCGGAAGTGGCGCCGCGTCGCACCGAGCAGCTTGTCGTCGACGTTTGAGAGGATCCCGATCTCGTACTTCTTCGCCAGCTTCTCGACCTGCGCGTTGGTCTCGCGAAACGCCGGCCAGAAGGGCACGCTCGAGGGCAGGAAGCCCGATCGAGAGGGCTCGAGCTCCCAGCCGAGCTCGCGCGCGCTGCGCACCGCGGTGCGGCGCAGGACCTCGGCGTAGAGCTCATAGGAGCCCGCCTCGACCTCGCGCTGGATGCCGAGGAAGAGCTCGGTCAGCTTCGTGCGGTCGATCGTGAAGCCGTCACGGTCGGCCTCCTTCTGGAAGGCGTCGTAGGCCCCCGTCTCCCAGTCGATCAGGGTGCCGTAGCAGTCGAACGTGATGAAGCGGACGTCGTTGGGAAGTGGCAATGCTCTCCTAGGCCGAGGGGGTCGAGCGACCCATTCTAGGTTTTCGCCGATTGCTGGAAGATCCGGGGCGTGAGGACGAGCGGTTATCGTCCGACGCCGTGAGCTCCGCTCCCGGCATCTCCTTCGCCCGCGGCGCGCCGTCGCTCGACATCCTCCCGCGGGACGAGCTCGTCGCGGCCGCCGAGCGCGTGCTGCGCGCAGACCCCGCGGGCGCGTTCTCGTACGGCACCTCGCACGGCTACCTGCCGCTCGTGGAGTGGATCGCGGCCCAGCACGGCCTCGACGGCGAGCAGGTGATCGCCACCAACGGCTCGATGCAGGCCGACGCGTTCCTGTTTCAGCTGATGGTGGCGCCCGGCGATCTCGTCGTGGTCGAGGCGCCGACCTACGACCGCACGCTGCTGAGCTTGCGCGGTCTGGGCGCCGAGCTGCTCGCCATACCGCTCGAGGACGACGGCATCGACGTCGAGGCGCTCGCGGGCGCGCTCGACGCCGGAGCGAGGCCGAAGCTCGCGCACATCATCCCTAACTTCCAGAACCCCGCCGGCTGCACCCTGTCGCCCGACAAGCGCCGGCGCCTGCTCGAGCTGGCCGAGGCGTACGACTTCGTCGTGTTCGAGGACGACCCCTACATCGAGCTTCGCTTCGAGGGCGAGACCCTGCCGACGATGCTCTCGATGGACCGCTCCGAGCGCGTCGTCTACGCGTCGTCGTTCTCGAAGACAGTCTGTCCGGGGATCCGGGTCGGCTACCTGGCGGGCCCGGCCGAGGTGATCGCCGCGGTGCGCAAGATCGCGACGAACACCTACATCTCACCGAGCATGGTGGCCCAGGCGATCGTCGCCGAGTTCTGCCGCTCGGGGCTGATGCAAACCTCGATCGAGACGGTCAAGGGCGCGCTCCACGCGCGCCGCGACGCGCTCTCAGAGGCCCTCGAGCGCGACCTTCCCGACGCCTCCTTCGTCTCGCCCCAAGGCGGCTACTTCCTGTGGGCGGAGCTGCCCGAGGGATCGGACGTAGACGCACTGACGGACGCCGCCGGCGAGCGCGGCGTAACCTTCGTCAAGGGCTCGGACTTCCTCATCGAGGGCGGGCACAGCTCCCTGCGCCTCGCCTACTCGGGCGTCACCCCCGAGCAGATCGACACCGGCATCGGGCGCCTGGCCGACGCCTACCGGTCGCTGGCCTGACGGCCGCTAGACGGTTGATTCCACGGCCAGCGCCGTGATGGAGGGACATAACGCAGAGAGGCCGAAGTCGGCGGTGTCCAAAGGCACCGTCGACCAGGAGGCCACGTGCACGCCGACCTCGACACTCTCTGCACCGCCGT
>JACCXP010000318.1 GCA_013696905.1 Thermoleophilaceae bacterium | reverse complement strand
GCTCGGCAGCGGGCCGCCGGCAGGCGCTCCAGGTGGTCGGCACGCGCAAGTGGCGCCACCCCGTCTTCTACCCGCGCAAGCGCACTCCCTCGGGCGCCTACGTCGGCGAGCCGCGCGTCTACGGGATCCGTGCCCCGGATGGGCGCGTGTACAGCGCCTACCGCATGGTCCTCCAGCGCAGCCCGCGCTCGATCGGAGACTTCTACGGCCTCCAGGGCACGACCTGGAAGACCCCGCCGATCCTCGAGCGCCCGTCCGAGACGCGCAGGCTCGACGGGCGGCGCTTCGAGCTGCACTACGACGGGGACCGCCTGCGGCTCGTGGCGTGGAGGACCCGCGACGGCGCGTTCTGGGTCTCGAACTCGCTCAAGCTGACGCTGTCCGAGGCGCAGATGCTGGCGATCGCCCGCTCCGCCCGCCCGCTCGGCGAGCGCTGAGCCGCCTGCCCATCATCTAGATTTCCCGCCCTCATGTCGTCGGAGCGGGAACCGATCGGGGTAATAGGAGCCGGCTGGGTCGGCCTCGTGACCGCCGCCTGCTTCGCGGAGCTCGGGCATATCGTCGTCTGCCGCGACATCGTCGAGGCGAAGGTCGAGTCGCTGCGCCGCGGCGAGGTTCCGATCTACGAGCCGGGCCTCGCCGACATGCTCGCGAGGAACTCAGACCGCCTCGTCTTCACGACCGACATGGCGGACGCGCTCGATCAGGCGCGGCTGCTGTTCTGCTGCGTCGACACACCACCCACCTACTCGGGCGACGCCGACCTCTCGCGCGTGCAGCGCGTCGTCGAGGAGCTCGGCGACTCGAGCGAGCACGCGATCGTGATGAAGAGCACGGTGCCCGTCGGCACGGGGCGGGCGATCACGCGCGATGCCGAGGGGCTCGACTACGTCTCGAACCCCGAGTTCCTCAAGGAGGGCACCGCCGTCAAGGACTTCATGCAGCCCGACCGCGTCGTCGTCGGCGAGGATGGCTCGTCGAACGGCTTCGGAGATCGCGTCGCCGCGCTGTACGAGCCGCTGGGAGCCGAGATCGTGCGCACCGACGTCGCGAGCGCCGAGATGATCAAGCTCGCCTCGAACGCCTTCCTCGCCACCAAGATCTCGTTCATCAACGAGATCGCCAACGTCTCCGAGGAGCTCGGCGCCGACGTGATGGAGGTGGCGCGCGGGATGGGGCTCGACGCCCGCATCGGGCCGCAGTTCCTGCGCGCGGGCATCGGCTATGGCGGCTCCTGCTTCGCAGGAGACGAGACCCTGCTGGTGCGTCTCCGCGGCCAGGCGCGGCTGGTGCGCTTCGAGGAGCTCTGGGAGCTCGCGGGCGGCGATGCGCAGGCCGAGGACGGCGAGGCCATCGCTCCCGACGAGCTCGAGGCGTACTCCTGGGTGCCCGGCGAGAGCGAGCCGGAGTTCATGCCGGTGTCGGTGCTCACGAAAAGGCCGTTCGAAGGCGAGCTCGTCGAGGTTCGCACCAAGATGGGGCGGCGCGTGCGCGTCACACCCGACCACCCCTTCGTCGTCGGCGACGGCGCGTCGGGCGACGTACTCGACATCGTGCTGGCCGCCGAGCTGCGCGAGCACCACTGGGTGCCGCTGGCTCTTGGGGGCCCCTCGGGATTCGAGCCCGAGCGCTACCCCGTCCTCGGTGCGTTCGACGAGGACGGTGTCATCCCGGCCGAGAAGGTCATCGTGCGCCCGGAGGCACGCGAGATCGAGGCCTTGGTCCGGCTTCCGTTCGCCGAGCGATCGGCGATCCTGACGCATCCGCGTGGTGCCGCCGCGCGAACCGGCGACGTGCGGCGAAGTGGAGCGCTCCGGCTCACCAAGGCGTGCGCGGCCGAGATGGACCTGAGCGGGGCGACGGCCGCCACCGCCAGGAACGGGAGCTATGTTCCGCTGGCGCTGCACATCGACGAGCAGTTCTGGCGGGTCGCCGGCCTGTACCTCGCGGAGGGCTGTCTCGCGCGCGCCGGGGGAGTCGCGACCGGGATGCGCTGGAGCTTTCATCCGTTCCGCGAGGACCACCTGGTGGAGGAGGTCGCGTCCTACTGGCGCCGGCACGGGATGAAGACCCGCGTCCACCAGAAGGCCACAGCGAAGGTCGTCACGGTCTCCTCGCGGATCCTCGCGGCCTGGTGGACCGACATCTTGAGCATGGGCGCCACGAGCTACGACCAGCGCGTGCCGGACCTGGCCTGGGAGCAGTCGCCTGAGCGCAAGCGGGCGCTCCTCTCGGGCCTCTGGGAGGGCGACGGCTCCTGGTCCCTCGTCAACGGCGGCCCGAGCGTCATTCTCGAGTGGGGCACGATCAGCGACGAGTTGGCCGACGGCGTCGCACGCCTCCTCGGCGACGTGGGCGTTGTCTGCTCCTGGCGGCGCGGCCGCACCGCGAAGTCCACCAAGGAGACGCACTGGCTGCGGGTCAGCGGGGCGGACCAGGTGGAACGGGCCATGTTTCTGGTGCCCGAGCGTGATCGCCCGGGCGTCCAGGCGACGATCGCACTGCAGGCCAAGCGGATCGCCCCAACCGGATACCGACGCTTCGCCGAGGGCCCGCCATGGGTGCGGGTCACCCATACTCGGAGTGCCCCGCATCGCGGCCCCGTCTACTCGCTCGAGGTGCCCGGGAGCCACACGGTCGCTGTGTCCGGCGGCTTCATCTGCAAGAACTGTTTCCCGAAAGATGTCTCCGCTCTCAAGCAGCTCGCCGGCAACAGCGGCTACCACTTCCAGCTGCTGACCGCTGTGATCGAGGTCAACGAGCTGCAGAAGCGGCGCACGATCGGGAAGCTGCTGAAGCACCTCGGCACGCTCGCCGGCAAGGAGATAGCGCTGCTCGGCGTGTCGTTCAAGCCCGACACCGACGACGTCCGCGAGGCGACGAGCCTCGTGCTCGCAGCGCGGCTCCAAGGCGAGGGGGCGAGGGTGCGCGTGTACGACCCGATCGCCTCTGAGAATGCCCGCGGCATGCTCGGAGGCGCCGAGATCTGCGAGTCGGCGCTCGACGCGCTCGACGGCGCCGACGCCGCGGTGCTCGTGACCGAGTGGCCCGAGTTCCGGGAGCTCGACTGGAGCGGTGAGGTCAAGCGGCGGATGAAGACGGCGGTGCTCGTCGACGGGCGCAACTTCCTGGCCGACGCGGGGCTCGAGCAGGCCGGGTTCGCCTACGAGGGCGTCGGGCGCTAGCCGTGCAGGCGCTGGTGCTGGCCGGCGGCGAGGGGACTCGCCTGCGGCCACTGACGCTCACGGTCCCGAAGCCCGTGATGCCGCTCGCGGGGCGGCCCTTCCTCTCGTTCATGATCGAGTGGCTCGCCCGCCACGGCGTCGACGAGGCGCTGCTCTCCTGCGGCTTCCTGGCCGAGCGCGTCGAGCGGGTGCTCGGCTCAGAGCACGCGGGTGTGCGCCTGCGCTACGTTGTCGAGCGCGAGCCGCTCGGCACGGCCGGGCCCGTCAGGCTCGCCTACGACGAAGGCCTGCTCGAGCAGCGCTTCCTGGTCCTCAACGGCGACGTGCTCACGGACATCGACCTGACGGCCGAGATCGCACAACACGAGCGAACCGGCGCCGCCGCCACGCTCGCGCTTGTGGCGGTCGCCGACCCTTCGGGCTATGGCGTCGTGCCGACCGCGCCCGGCGGTGAGGTCGAGGCGTTCCTGGAGAAGACCGACTCCCCGCCCACCGACCGCATCAACGCCGGCGCGTACGTGCTCGAGCTCGACGAGGTGGCGCCGCGGATCGCGCCCGGGCGGGCGGTCTCATTCGAGCGTGACGTCTTCCCACGGATGGTCGGCGAGGACCTCTACGGCTTCGACGCCGAGGGCTACTGGATCGACATCGGCACGCCCGAGCGCTACCTCGAGGCGACCTGGGACTTGCTCGCGGGCGCCGTCGAGAGCTCGCTGCCCGAGCGCGACGCGAGCGGCTC
>JACCXP010000353.1 GCA_013696905.1 Thermoleophilaceae bacterium | reverse complement strand
GTCAGGTCAAGCGCACGCAGCAGCGCCGGCGGCGTCGCACCCGGGCCGGGGCGGGCCGGGGTGCGCTCGCGCACGAGCGAGAGCGGGCGGCTCAAGCCGCTGTGCCCGCGCGGGCGAGGTCGATGCGCGGCTGATCGACTGCCGCGAGCACCTCGGAGACGATCGCGTCCGGGCTGATGCCATCCGCAAGCGCCTCGTAGCTCAGCACGAGCCGGTGACGCAGGACGTCGGGCGCGAGATCCGCGACGTCTTGCGGCAGCGCGTAGGCGCGGCCGCGCAGGAGGGCGAGCGCCCGCGCACCATGCACCAAATTGATCGAGCCGCGCGGGCTCGCGCCGAACTCGACGTAGCGCTCGAGCTGCTCGAGCCCGTGCTCGCCGAGCGCCCGCGTGGCGGAGGCGAGGGAGACCGCGTACTCGGCAACCGGCCGGTCGACGTACACCTGCTCGGTGGCGCGCTGGTAGGAGGCGAGCGCCTCCACGCTCAGCACCCGCTCGAGCCGGGCCGGCTCGCCCAGCGAGCGCCCGACGACGGCCGCCTCGTCGCGCTCGTCGGGGTAGCCGACCACGATCTTCAACATGAAGCGGTCGACCTGCGCTTCGGGGAGGGGATAGGTGCCCTCCGACTCGATCGGGTTCTGGGTCGCCATCACGAGGAACGGCTTCGGCGCCGGATAGGTGCGCGGCCCGATCGTCACCTGTCGCTCGCCCATCACCTCGAGCAGCGCGCTCTGCACCTTGGCCGGGGCGCGGTTGATCTCGTCCGCGAGCAGGAAGTTGCAGAAGACCGGCCCGAGCTCCGTGTCGAACTCTCCCGTGTCCGGTCGGTAGATGCGCGTGCCGGAGAGGTCCGAGGGCACGAGGTCGGGCGTGAACTGAACGCGCCTGAAGCTGCCGCCGAGGACGTCCGCGACCGTCTTCACCGTGAGCGTCTTCGCGAGCCCCGGCACGCCCTCGAGCAGCACGTGGCCGCGCGCGAGCAGGGCGACCAGCACGCGCTCGAGCATCGCCTCCTGCCCGACGATCACGCGCTTGATCTCGAACAGCGCGGCCTCGAGCGCGCCGCGGGCCTCGTCGGCGCCGCCGACCTCGTGCAGGCCGCTCATCGGGATTGCGGCGCCCGCTCCGGGCGCTCCTCGAGGCGGACGGTGGCGGTTCGCCGATCGTCGCCACGCTGGTAGGTGATCTCGACCTCGTCGCCGGGCTCGTCGTCGGCGATCGCCGCGGCGACGTCGTCGGGGCGCGCTACCCGCTGGCCGTCCACCTCGAGCAGGACGTCGCGCGCGCGCAGGCCGGCGGCGGCGGCGGGCCCACCAGCCGTGACGCTGCCGAGCAGCGCCCCGTCCTGGGTCTCGAGGCCGAGCTCGCGCGCGGCCTCGGGCGTCACCTCGGTGGTCGCGACACCCATGTAGGAGTGGCTCACCTCGCCGTCCTCCTTGAGGTCTGGCACGACGCGCTTGACGGTGTTGACCGGCACCGCGAAGCCGATCCCGACGTTGCCGTTGCTGCCGCCGCCGGTCGCGATCTGTGAGTTGACCCCGATCACCCGCCCGCCGGAGTCGAGCAGCGGACCACCCGAGTTGCCGGGGTTGATCGCCGCGTCGGTCTGGATCGCGTCGTTGATCGAGAAGCCGCTCGGCGCCTCGATCGGGCGGCCGAGCGCCGAGACGATCCCCGCCGTGGCCGTACGGTCGAGCCGGAACGGGTTGCCGATCGCCACGACCTGATCGCCCACGCGCACGCGCGAGGAGTCTGCGAGCGGCAGCGACTGGAGCTCGCGAGCGTCGGCCGCGGAGACCTTCAGCAGCGCGATGTCGGTGTCGAGGTCGCTGCCCACCACCTCGGCCGCGATGCGGTCGTCCTCCTCGCCCGGGCGGATGGTCACCTCGCGCGCGCCGTCGACGACGTGGGCGTTGGTAACCACGTAGCCCTCGTCGTCGAGCACGAAGCCCGAGCCCGTCGCCGTGCCACCGCCACCCTCGGGCGACTGCAGGGGCGAGCTCGAGACCATGCGGCGGCGAGCCTGGACCGAGACGACTCCCTCGCGGGCGCGCTCGTAGACCCGCCCGGCGTTGGTCGTCGCGGAGCCGCCGAGCGCAGCCGGCGCGGCCGCCGTCGAGGGCGCCGGGGCGGAGCGCTCGAAGAGGCCGGCGGCGAAGAGAATCGAGAAGACGAGCAGGGTGATGAGGGCGCCGGCGAGGCCGGCGAGCAGGGGAAAGACGCGAGTTCGGTTCATGGACGACGATTCTGCGGGGGGTTCGTGAAGCGTCTGTAAAACCGCCGCGGGTTGCGGCTTAGGCTTCGCCTCGATCCACCCTTAGGCTTCTGGCGTGACCGGGACGGCCGAGCTCCGCAGCGGCCGCCGAGCCGTCCTCGCCGGGACCTTTGCCGTCTACGCCGCGGCGAGCTTCGCCGGCCCGATCGCACCCGACATCGCCACAGGCA
>JACCXP010000310.1 GCA_013696905.1 Thermoleophilaceae bacterium | reverse complement strand
CGCCTGCAGCAGCGCGCGTGCGTCGGCCGCGCGCGTGCCGCCGATATCCACCTCCCCGGCGCTCACCCCGCGCGCGATCAGGTCGTCGCGTGAGGCGTCCCAGGCGTATGCGCCCGCGGCGGCGCCTCCCACAAGGGTGAGCGACAGAGCGGCGGCGATCAGGGGAAGCTTGCGCATGCGACATCGAGCGGCCCGCTCGCGCGGGCCGGGACTGGCGAGTGTAGGGAGTGCCCGTCGCGCTCGCGGCGGTCTCCCCTGCCGGTGCAACGGGCGTTGCAGGCGCCCCGCCGCAGCACTCGGGCGGCCACGACGGCGACAAGTACCGTTGGTCGCTATGGCGCTCGAGACGATCAGCCGCGCGCTCGACGGCATCTATCCGGCCAAGGTGCTGCCCGCGATGCCGTGGACGGCGCGCTTCGCGGGCGACGACTACGGACTGCCGGCCGATCCCGCCTGGCGCGAGGTCGACTGGCGGGAGCACCTGCGCTGGATGGAGATCGATGGGGCGCGCGTCAGCTACGTGGACATCGGCGAAGGCCCCGGGCCGCCCGTCGTGTTCGTGCACGGCCTCGGCGGCAACTGGCAGAACTTCCTCGAGAACCTGCCCCGGATCGCGCGTGAGCGCCGCGCGCTGGCGGTCGACCTGCCCGGGTTCGGCAACTCGGAGCTGCCGCCCGAGCCGATCACGATCTCAGGGTACGCGCGCTTCGTCGACGCGTTCTGCGAGCGCCTCGACCTCGGCCCGGTCGCGATCGTGGGCTCCTCGATGGGCGGCTTCATCGGCGCCGAGATCGCGATCTCCTTCCCCGAGCGCGCGGACCGCCTGGCGCTGGTGGGGGCGGCCGGCATCTCGATCACGACCCTCCACCGTCGCCCGACGCTGACCGCGGCGCGCATCTCGACGCTGATCGGCGTCGGTGAGATCAGCGCCGCCCGCGCACGCGATGTCGTAAGGCGCTCGCGCCTGCGCTACGTCGCGCTCTCTGCGGTCGTGCGCCACCCCAACCTGATTCAGCCGGCGCTCGCCTACGAGCTCGTGCGGGGAGCCGGCAAGCAGGGCTACGTGGGCGCGCTCGAGGCGCTGATGACGTACGACTTCCGCGACCGCCTGCCCGAGATCGGCTGTCCGACGCTCGTCGTGTGGGGCTCAGAGGACATGATGGTGCCGGTCCGCGACGCCGATGAGTTCGAGCGACTGATACCAGACGCGCGTAAGCTCCTGATGGCCGACACGGGCCACGGCCCGATGTTCGAGCGCCCGCAGACCTTCAACCGCCACATGCTCGACTTCCTCGTCGAGTCCGGCGAGGCCTCTCAGAGCGAGTCCGAGGTGGCGTGAGCCGACCGGCCCCGGGCTAGCGGGTGATCGCGCCCTCGGCCGCGGAGGACACGTGTCGAGCGTACTTCGCGAGGACGCCCGAGCTGTAGAGCGCCGGCGGCGGCTCATAGGCGTCGACACGCTGCCGAATCTCGGCGTCCGAGAGCTCGACGTTCAGCTCACGCGCGGCGACGTCGAAGACGACAACGTCGCCGTCCGCGACGGCCGCGATCGGCCCGCCCCGCGGCGCCTCGGGCGCCACGTGCCCCGCCATGAAGCCATGCGTTGCGCCGGAGAAGCGACCGTCGGTGAGCAGCGCGACGGAATCGCCGAGCCCAGCACCGATGATCGCCGAGGTGACGCCCAGCATCTCGCGCATCCCGGGCCCGCCCGCGGGGCCCTCGTTGCGGATGACAACCACGTCGCCCGGCTCGATCGAGCGCTGCTTGACCGCCGCGAACGCCTCCTCCTCGGACTCGAAGACCCGCGCGGGACCGCGGTGCTCGGTGCGCCCGTGACCCGAGAGCTTGACGACGCAGCCGTCCGGGGCGAGGTTTCCGCGCAGGATCGCGAGGCCGCCGGTGGGCTTGATCGGGTCCTCGAGTGGGCGCACGACCTGCTGGCCATCGGTCTCCTCGGCCTCGGCCGCCTCCTCGCCGATGCTGCGCCCGGTCACGGTGGGGGCGTCGGCGTTCAGCAAGCCCGCGTCCAGGAGTCGCTTCGCGAGCACGCGCACGCCGCCCGCATGGTAGAGATCGGTGGCGACGAAGCGCCCGCCGGGCTTCAGGTCCGCGAGCAGCGGCGTCCTCGACATCACGCGGTCGAAGTCGTCGATCGCGAGCGGCACCTCGGCCTCGCTCGCGAGCGCGAGCAGGTGCAGCACGGCGTTCGTCGAGCCCCCGCTGAGGGCCACGCATGCGATCGCGTTGTCGAGCGACTCGCGCGTGATCAGCGCGCTCGGGCGCAGGTCGCGCTCGAGCACGTCCATCAGCAGACGGCCACAGTCCTCAGCGACCTGTCCCTTGAGGCCATCGACGGCGGGGACCATCGAGGAGCCCATCGGCGAGATTCCGAGCATCTCGAAGGCCGTCGCCATCGTGTTCGCGGTGAATTGGCCGCCGCAGGCTCCGGCGCCCGGCGACGCGACGGATTCGAGCTCGGCGAGGTCCTCGTCGGTCGCGTCACCGGCGCCGTGGGCGCCGACCATCTCGAACACGTCCTGGATCGTCACGTCCTGGCCGCGGTAGCGACCCGGCGCGATCGAGCCGCCGTAGAGCATGATCGCGGGGACGTCGAGCCGCGCGAGCGCCATCACGCAGCCCGGAATCGTCTTGTCGCAGCCCGAGAGCGCGATCACGGCGTCGAACATGTGGCCGCGGGCGACGAGCTCGATCGAGTCCGCGATCACCTCGCGCGAGACGAGCGATGCCTTCATGCCCTCGGTGCCCATCGTGATGCCGTCCGACACCGCGACCGTGTTGTACTCCATCGGCGTGCCACCGGCGGCGCGGATGCCGTCCTTGACGCGCTCTGCCAGCCGGCGCAGGTGGAAGTTGCACGGCATCGTCTCGGTCCAGGTGTTGGCGACGCCGATGATTGGACGCGATAGCGCCTCGTCGTCGAAGCCGATCCCCTTCAGGTACGCGCGCGCCGGCGCGCGGTCAGGGCCCTCGAGGATGGTGCGGCTCGGACGCCGGAGGCGGGTCTCGCTCACTGGTACTGCGCCTCGACCGAGCCGGGGCCGCGGCGCTGGCGCTCCCATTCGGCGAGCCGCCAGAGGTCACGGCGCACGTGAGCCGGGTCGACCTGGCGCCCAGGGAGGTGCATGTTCGCGTTGCGCATCAGGCGCAGCTCGTCGCCGGTGAGCGCCATCCACTTGGCGAGCACGTCGTCTGAGTCGGGCAGCCGCGACCCCGATATCGCCCCGGTCAGGTCGGGAAACTCGACGCAGTACTCGCTCAGCAGCTGACGCGTGCGCGGAACGTAGGCGACGATCGGCTTGTGCGGATAGATCAGGTAGGCGTAGGCCGCGTCGCGACCGCCGGTGGTCCTACGCGGAACTGCGGGCGATCCCGGCGTGGGCTCGGGGCCCGGCGCGGCGGACCCATCGGCCCCGCCCACCCCGACCGGCAGGCGACCGATCACCCGGATGAACCCGAGGTCCCGGTACATCGCCCACTCCTCTCGGTTGACACATGACTCGAGCAGCTCCCGCGCGCGTTGCTCTGCGCGCCGCTCGCGGCCCGGATCCTGCACCGAGAGTCCGAGCCTGCCACGCGTGCGCCCGCGAGTGGCCCTGCCGCCGCGACGGCGGCGCAAGGCGTGGGCGACCAGCGGGATCGCGAGCGAGGCGGCGACCAGCGCCAGCGCAAGGAAGCCGAGCACCGAGGGCGACACTCAGGCACCGCCGAGCGCGGCCGTAGTTGAGCCGGGGAGCACTCCACGGTCCACTACGCCGGACGTGACGATCCGCTGGCGGCGCCGCAAGCTACCCGCCGGCGGCGCGAGGGAAGAAGATCACTCGATCTGCATCGACGGGAACCTCGGCATACTCGCGCACCATGCGCGCCGCACGCCTACCCGTCGAGGGATCGAGCTGCGGAACGGCTGCCCACATTCCCGCGTCGAGCTGCCGTCGGAACTCGTCTACGAGGCGGTCCTGGTCGATCGTCGATGCGGGGTCCCCCTCGGCGAGAAGGACGTCGCCGTGGCCCGGCTTCATGCGGAGGAACTTCATGGCTTACTCCCTTGCGGACGCGAGACGAACCCGGCGAGCGGGACAGCGATTATGCCAGAGGCGCGCGGGCGAGCGGGAGCCGGTCATCTCGATCCGAGCGCGTTGACCGGACCGGCGCCCGCGCCGATCCCCCTCAAGCCGTCGCGAACAGCTGCGGAGGCCACGGCCTTCGCCCGCCGCGCTGCCTCGAGCGCGTCGAAGCCGAGCGCCAGATGAGCGGCAAGCGCCGAGGAGTGCGTGCAGCCCGAGCCGTGGGCGGCGCCGTCCGGATACCGCTCGCTCGCGATCGAGACGACCTCCCCTCCGGCGAAGAAGACATCGGTGGCCCGCTCACGGTGGCCGCCGGTCACGACGACCGCGCCGGGACCGAGCGCGTACACGCGCCGGGCCAGCTCCTCGGGCTCGACCTCCGGCCCCGCCCCGGCGAGCACTCGGGCCTCAGCGAGGTTCGGCGTGACCACCTGCACGCGCGGAAGCAACGCCCGGGCGAGCGCTCGGCGGGCTTCCTCGTCGAGCAGCACCGCACCGCTCTCGGCCACCATCACCGGGTCGAGGACGACAGGTGCCTCTCCGGTCCAGTCGAGCGCCCGGGAGACGGCATCGATCGTCTCAGCGGTGCCGAGCATCCCGATCTTCACGGCGTCGACGCCGATGTCGGAGACGACGGCTCGAACCTGCTCGATGATCGCCTCGGGCGCCAGCGGGTAGACCGCCGTCACCTCCACGGTGTTCTGCGCAGTGATGGCGGTTATCGCGGTCATCCCGTAGACGCCGCAGCGGGCGAACGCCTTGAGGTCTGCCTGGATGCCGGCTCCACCGCCGGAGTCGGAGCCGGCGATGGAAAGTACCCGCGGAGGCGTCGAGGGGGACTGTGCGTCGGGCGACACGAGGCGGCGAGAAGGATAGGCGGGCGCGGGCTTCAACCGCCGAACGCGCGCTGGTAGGAGCCAAAGCCGTCGCGCGAGACGAGTCCAAGCAGCTCCAGGCGCCCGAGGGCGGCCCTCGCACCGGCGGCCGAGACGCCCGCCGAGCGCCTGATCGCCTCGGCTCCCTCACCCGCCTCGACGCCGTCGAGCACGCGCCGAAGCGTGGGCTCGAGCTGCGGCGGATCCGGCGCCCCACGCGAGAAAGCGCCGTTGCCCACCCCATACAGGCCGTCGAGGATGTCCTCCACGCCTCGCACGACGCTCGCGCCCTCGCGCAGCAGGCGGTTGCTGCCGGCGGCCATCCTCGAGGTGACCCATCCCGGAACGGCACCTAGCTCGCGCCCGAGGTCGAGCGCAAACGCCGCCGTGATCAGGGTTCCGGAAGGATCTCCCGCTTCGACCACGACGGTCATGGCCGACAGTCCGGCCATGATGCGATTGCGAGCGGGGAAGCTCCACCGGAAGGCTGGATGCCCCGGTGGCATCTCGGACACGGCCACGCCGCGCTCGAGCACGCGCTCGTAGAGGACGCCGTTCGTGCGTGGGTACGGACGATCGACGCCGCACGCGAGCACTGCAACGGTCAGGCCTCGACGCGCAAGCGTCCCACGGTGCGCGGCTGCGTCGACTCCGAGCGCGAGGCCGCTGACCACCGTGACTCCCGCGCTCGCCAGGCCACGCCCCAGTTCGTGCGCGACCTCGAGCGCGTAGCCGGACGGACGCCGGGTGCCCACGAGGCACGCCATCGGCACGCTTCCGGTCGCGTCGAGGACGTCGGGGTCCCCGGCCAGGTAGAGGACGGCGGGCGCGTCGCTCAGCCCGACGAGCCGGGCGGGATAGCCGTCCGAGTGCAAGCACACCGCGGACAGCCCGAGTCGCTCGAGATCTGCGTCGACGAGACCGCGATCGAAGCCCTCGACGAAGCTCCGCGCCCTGTCCTCGTGCGATCCCGCAACGGCGGCGATCAGGTCGGGCTCCGGCAGCGCGAGCACCTCGCGCGCCCGGGCCCTGCTCGGGCGATCGAACAGCGCGGCGATCCGCGGTCCGAGGTGCGCGATCAGCATGCTGCGCCTCAGGCAGGGCGCGCAGGCGTCATTCACGCTGCCCTCCTCGCCGAGCCGCCGCCGAGGCGGAACCCGAGCGCCTCGTCGACGTCGTCGACCGAGACTTCCGCTCGCTGATCGAGGTCGGCGATCGTACGGGCGAGCTTCAAGACGCGATCGTGACCGCGGGCGCCGAGCGGGGCGAGCTCCTGTCGCTCCCGCAGGTGCGTGCGCGCTCCCACGGAGAGCAGCGCGTGCCGGCGCGTCGCGAGCGTTCCCATCGCGGCGTTCGATGCGGCATCCGCGCGCGAGCGTGAACGCTGGCGCTCCCGGGCAAGCTCCACGCGCCGCCGGATCGCCCTCGACTCGGGTAACGCTTCGGCTTCGTCGGTCAGCTCACTCGGAGGAGGGGCCTCGAGCCGGCAGACCAGGTCGATGCGGTCGAGCAACGGGCCGCTCAGCTTGCGCGCGTAGCGTGCGTGGTCGGCCTCCGTGCAGGTGCACTCGTGGCGCAGCCGAGCGCACGGACAGGCGTTGCTGGCCGCCACGAGCTGCGTGTGGGCCGGGAACGCAATCGAGGTCTGCCCGCGGCTGACGAGCACCCGCCGCGTCTCGAGCGGCTGACGCAGCGCCTCGAGGGCTGCGCGCGAGAACTCCGCGAGCTCGTCGAGGAAGAGAACGCCGTGGTGGGCCAGGGTGATCTCGCCGGGTCGCGGCGTCGCGCCCCCTCCGACGAGGCCCGAGGCCGAGATCGTGTGGTGGGGGGCGCGAAAAGGGCGCCTACGGGCAAGTCCGCCATCGGCCAAGCCCGCGACGCTCTGGACGCGCGTGATCTCGACCGCCTCGTCGAGGCTTGGCCGCGGAAGAATGCCCGGCAGGCGACAGGCAAGCATCGTCTTGCCGACGCCGGGGGGCCCGACCATCAACAGGTTGTGCCCGCCGGCGGCCGCGAGCTCGAGCGCCCGTTTTGCGTCTGCCTGACCGCGGACGTCGGCGAGATCGGGCTCATCGGCTTCGGGCTCCGGGCCCGTCGAACGAAGCGGCACGGGTGGCTCAGGCCGCCAGCGGCCAGCCATCAGCTCCACGATCCTCGCCAGGCTCTGGACCCCGCTCACCTCGACTCCCTCGACGAGCGCCGCCTCGGCGGCGTTTGCGGTCGGCACGATCAGGCGTCGAAAGCCGCCGCGGCGTGCGCCGAGCGACATCGCGAGCGCCCCGCGCACCGGCCGCAGGACGCCGGACAGCGACAGCTCTCCACAGACCGCCCATTCGCCAAGGCCGTCGCGAGCGATCTGTCCACTGGCCGCAAGCACCGCCACCGCCAACGCCAGGTCGAACGAAGGGCCGGCCTTTCGCACATCCGCGGGCGCCAGATTCGCCGTCATTCGCTTGAGGGGAAACTCGAGCCCCGAATTGAGCAGCGCTGCACGCACTCGCTCGCGGGCCTCCCGAACGGCGGGGTCGGGCAGCCCGACGATCGTGAACACGGGCAGCCCGCGACGAACGTCGACCTCGACGCTCACCTCTCGGCTGTCGATGCCCTCCAGGGCGAAGGTCGCGATGCTTGCGAACACGACGAGGACGCTAGGCGGACGAGCTGTACACGAGAGCGCGCGCCCGTGACGAGATAGCACCCCGCGTGCGACAGTCCGAGCGCCGTCGGCGAGCGGCGGCGAACGTAGGTGTTGACGAAGCGGTCACCGAGTCGTCACACACTGGCGACCACGCGTGCATCTGCCCCGCCTAGCTTGCCTGAGCATGTCGAGCGACCACCGCCGTCACCTCGGAGCCCTCGGCGAGCGGCTTGCCGAGGCACATCTGGCTGCCCGCGGCTACCAGGTGCTCGAGCGCAACTTCAGGACCCGCCACGGCGAGCTCGACCTGGTCGTGAGCGACTCCCACTGTCTCGTCTTCTGCGAGGTCAAGACGCGCCTTGGATCGACGGTCGCAGGTCCCTACGCGCCGCTCATTTCGGTCGATGTGGCGAAACGCCGCCGGCTGCGATCACTCGCGGCGCAGTGGCTCGCACAGCGGCCGGCCCGCGAGCGTCGGGATGCGGGCGATCAGCTGCGCTTCGATGCGATCGGCATCCTCCTGCGCCGCGACGGCGGCGTCTTGTCGCTCGAGCACGTGGAGGACGCGTTTTGAGGGTGCTAGTCGAGCGGGAGCTGCTGGTAGGCGATCGACGCAAACGACAGGCGGTGCAGCGAGGAGACGCCACGAGCCCCGATCGCGGCGCGGTGCTCAGGGGTCGAGTAGCCGACGTTGGTCGCGAAGTCCCAGCCGGGATGGCGCTCGGCCGCCCGGCGCATGTAGCGATCGCGCGTCACCTTGGCGAGCACAGAGGCGGCGGCAATCGCGGCACTGCGACCATCGCCGCCGACGACGGCGCGCTGCTCGTGGCCGAAGTCCGGCACCCGGAAGCCGTCGACGAGGCACAGCGTCTCGGGCTCGGCGACGCGCAACAGGGCAGCCCGCAAGGCGTCGAGGTTCGTCCTGTGCAGGCCTCGGGAGTCGATCCCCCGCACACAGCGACAGACGATCGCCGCCCTGGCGACAGAGCGCAGCACGAGCGGGAAGAGCTCCTCGCGGGCGGCTTCGGTGTGCTGCTTGGAGTCGTTCAGTCGGGTGAGCGAGCGCCGGTCGGCCAGCGAGAGGCGCTCGGTGTCGAAGAGCACCGCCGCGGCCACCAAGGGGCCCGCGAGTGACCCCCGCCCGGCCTCGTCCGCGCCCGCGATGAGACGCCTGTCGAGCGACCGGTCGAAGGCGAACAGCCGACGCCCGCTCGCTGCGGAGCGGGTCCTAGAGGAGCCCGATGCGGCGCGGCGGCCAGTACGTGGAGAAGGCGTTGCCGACGATCCACTCCTCGGGGACTGGCCCCCACTCGCGACTGTCTGCGCTCTGCCCACGATTGTCGCCCATCATAAAAAAGTGACCGGGTGGAACCGTGATCTCGCGTGGCAGGTTGCAGATCGGGCACTCCGAGTCCGGGCGCGCGAAAGGCTCGGACTGGAGCCGCCCGTTCAAGTACACACGCCCCTCGAGGATCTTCAGCCGGTCCCCCGGCTCGCCGACCACGCGCTTGATGAAGTTGGCGTCGGCCTGCTCGGAGGTCGGGCGTGGACACGCCTGGTCGCGCGGAAGCGGCTCCTTTCCACAGGCGCCGAAATCTACGCCGGCCGCCTCCGCGCCGGAGGGCGGCTTGAAGACGACGACATCGCCCCGGTGGGGCTCGGAGAAGCGGAAGCTGACCCGGTCGACGAGCACGCGTTGGCTGACCTCGAGCGTCGGGACCATCGACTCGCTGGGGATGCGAAACGGCTTGACCAAAAAGGCCTGAATCGTCAGCGCGAGCCCGAGCGCGATGGCCACGATCGCGACCAGCTCGAGCAGCGATCCCTTGCCCCCGCTCTCAGCGGGCCGCTTCGGTTCAGCCACCTCAGAGCGAGCCATGAGACGAGGAGACGGGCCGAACGGTGCTCAGGCCCGGCGCTCGGCCGTGCCGTCGTCGGTGTGCTCGACCTCGTCGAGCGGGCTCGCGGCGGCGGTGTCGGCCTGACCGTCCGATGTCTCGGCGGGCGGGGCCTCGTCCTGGTCGCCCTGGCCGTCGAGCAGCGGCTCGTTCCCAGGCGGCTGCTCGACCGGCGCTGCGACCGCGCGCGGGGAGCCGGTGTACTGGCGCTCGCGGACGCGGGCGCTGCGTCCCACCCGTCCACGCAGGTAGTAGAGCTTCGCCCGCCGCACATCGCCATAGCTCGCGACCTCGATGCGCTCGATCTTCGGCGAATGGACCGGGAACGTCCGCTCGACGCCGACGCCGAAGGATTGCTTGCGCACGGTGAAGGTCTCGCGGACGCCCGATCCCTGGCGCTTGATGACGACGCCCTCGAACACCTGGGTGCGGCGGCGCGTGCCTTCGATGACCTGGAAGTGCACGCGCAGGCGGTCCCCCGCCTGGAACTCGGGCACGGTTCGCAGCTGAGCCCGCTCGAGGCTTTCGATTGCTCCGCTCATGGAAAGGAGCGCGGGGCCGGAGGGCCCCTGCGCGAAGCGAATGGTAGCGGAGCGCCGAAGTCCGCTTGGGGCGCTGCTCGGGCGCGCGCCACGCGGTCAGGGCAAGCGCGGTGCGCGCGCGCGGCTGCGCTCGAGGCGCCAGCGGCGCACGGCGCCGTGGTCACCCGACAGCAGCACCTCGGGCACATCCGTGCCGCGCCAGGTCGCCGGGCGCGTGTAGTGCGGGTATTCGGGCGCTCCCTCGAGCGCGGCACTGAAGGACTCTTCAGTCGCGCTCTCGGCGTGCCCGAGAGCGCCCGGCAGCTTGCGCAGCACGGCGTCGCAGACCACCATCGCCGCGAGCTCTCCGCCGGAGAGCACGTAGGGGCCAACCGAGACGACGTCGGAGGACAAGCGCTCGTGCACGCGCTCGTCGAAGCCCTCGTAGCGCCCGCAGAGAAGCGTGAGCTCGGGCGCGTCGGCGAGCTCGGACGCGAGCGCGTCGTCGAAGGGCCGTCCCGCGGGTGCGAGCGCCACCACCCGGCGTTGCTCGGGCAGCTCGAGCGGATCGCAGCGATAGCGCTCGGCCAGGGCCGCCTCGACCACATCGACCCGAATGACCATCCCGGCACCCCCGCCGTAGGGCGTGTCATCGACGCGCCCCCCCTGCAGCGGGGTCGTAGCCCGGAGATCGATGACCTCGAGTCGATGACCGCGTGCTTCGGCATTGCGGACGTGGCGTTGCTCCAGGAACCAGGCGAACCAGCCGGGAAAGAGGGTCACCACATCGATCTTCATCTCTGCTCCTGGCGCTCGTCGAGCGCCAGGAAGCGGCGGTCGAGCTCGATCGAACGGGCTTGCGGATCGATCGATCGGATCGCCTCCGCGATGAACGGGATCAAGACGCCGTCGTCGCCGACCTCGAGCACGTCGCAGGAGGGCGCGGACACCACCCGACGCACCTCGCCCAGGCCCTCGATCAGACAACCGACGAGATCCTCGGCGAGCCATTCGCCCTCCGCGAGCGGGGCATCGGCCTGCGCGGCGAGCAGCGCCTCTCCGCGCAGGGCCGCGGCGGCCTCGCGACCGTGGACCGCGCTCAGCTTGATCAACGGCCGGTCATCCGTTCCCGCTCGGCGCTCGACCACGGCCGCCTGTCCGGCGACGGTCAACTCGGTTCCCTCCGTGAGCGCATGACCGGGGGCCTCGACATGGAAGGAGCCGTCGCGACCGTGGGCCCGTCCGACCCGTCCGACGGGCACCATCCGGGGGCGCGCGGTCAATCGACGACGTCGACCAGGACGCGCTGGCCCTCGTCGACCGCGCAGGCTCGCATCAGCGTGCGCAGGGCATTGACCGTCCGCCCGTTGCGCCCGATCACCTTGCCCACGTCACCTTCGCCGACGTGCAGCTCGAGCGCGATCGAGCCGTCGTCCTCCTCGAAGGACTCCACGAAGACCGCGCCCGGATCGTCGACGAGCGACCGTGCCAGGTACTCGAGCAGATCCTCCACCGCGGCCGAGGCCCTACTCGGGCGGAGGGGCGGACGCCGCAGCGCGTATGCCTCGCGCCCGCATGAGCTTCTTCACGGTGTTCGTGGGCTGCGCTCCGCGAGCCAGCCAGTGCCGCACGCGCTCCTCGTCGAGGACGATCTCCGATGGCTCCTTCTGGGCGTTGTAGCGGCCAACCGTCTCGATCACGCGGCCATCGCGCGGGGAGCGCTGGTCGGCCACGACGACGCGCCAGATCGGATTCTTGCGTCCGCCGACGCGGGTCAGCCTCACTCTTACAGCCAAGTCCTCAGACCACCTCGTTCGGGTACCGGAGAGGCGAGAACGTTAGTCCATCGCTCCTCAGCGACCGCCGACGAGCTGGGACATGTTCGGCAGCTTGCCATCGCTCAACGAGCGCATCAGCTTCTGCATCTGGCCGAACTGCTTGACGAGCTGGTTGACGGCCTGGACGGACGTTCCCGAGCCGCGTGCGATGCGGCGTCGGCGCGAGCCGTTCAGGATCGAGGGATCGCGACGCTCCGCGCGGGTCATCGACGTGATGATCGCCTGCACCCTGTCGAGCTCCCGCTCGTCCACGTCGAGCGGGCCGAGCTCGCGGCCGAGGCCCGGGATCATCTTCAGTAGGCTGCCGATCGGTCCCATGCCGCGGACCTGCTGCATCTGCTCGAGGAAGTCGTCGAGCGTGAAGGACTGCGTGCGGATCTTGTGCTCGAGCTCGCGCGCCTTGTCCTCGTCGACCTGGCGCTCCGCCTTCTCGACCAGAGTCAGGACGTCGCCCATGCCGAGGAGGCGCTGCGCCATGCGGTCGGGATGGAAGCGCTCGAAGGCATCGAGTCTCTCGCCGGTCGATGCGAACAGGATCGGCTTGCCGGTGACCGCCTTGACCGACAGAGCCGCGCCGCCGCGGGCGTCGCCGTCGAGCTTCGAGAGGATCACGCCGTCGAAGTCGGTGGCCTCGGCGAAGCGCTCGGCCACGTTGACGGCGTCCTGGCCGGTCATCGCGTCGACGACCAGCAGCACGTCGTGGGGCTTGGTGCGCTTCTTGATCCTGGTGAGCTCATCCATCAGCTCGGCATCGACGTGCAGGCGCCCCGCGGTGTCCACGATCAGCGCGTCACGGCCCTCGGCGCGGGCCCGACCGAGTGCCCACTCGGCTATCTCGACCGGGTCGCCGGAGGTGCCCTGCTCGTAGACGGTCGCGCCTGCCTGCTCGCCCACCCGTACGAGTTGCTCCACCGCGGCCGGGCGGTACACGTCGCAGGCCGCTAGCGCCACGTCCATACCGCGCTCCCCACGGAGATGTCGGGCGAGCTTTGCGCAGGCGGTCGTCTTGCCGGAGCCCTGCAGGCCGGCCATCAGGATCACGGTCGGGCGCGAGCCGGCGATCGCGAGGTCGCGTCCGGCGCCCCCCATCAGCGCGGTCAGCTCGTCGCGTACGACCTTGACGACCTGCTGCGCGGGGTTGAGCGAGCCGAGCACCTCGGCTCCGAGCGCACGCTCCTTCACGGCGGCGGTGAAGCTCTTCACCACCTGGAAGTTGACGTCGGCCTCGAGCAGCGCCAGGCGGATCGCGCGCATCGCCTTCGCGATGTCGTCCTCGCTCAGGGTGCCGCGCGAGCGCACCTCGGAGAGCGCCGCGTCGAGACGGTCGGAGAGCGCATCGAACATGTGAACCAGGCTACCGCCAGGACGGGGCCCGGACCGCACCGCGCCCGGCGGAGCTCAGGCGGTGTCGAGCGCGTCGCTCAGGTCGGCCAGCAGATCGTCCAGGTCCTCGCAGCCGACGCTCAGCCGGATGAAGCCGTCGGGGACCGCGTCGGTGCCCCAGCGGGCGCGGCGCTCGCCGGTCGAGTGGGCGCCTCCGAAGCTCGAGGCCTCGAACACGAGCCGCGAGCCGGCGAGGAAGCGCTCGGCGCGTGACCGCGACTCGAGCGTCAGGCCGATGAGCGCGCCGAAGCGGCGCATCTGGCCGGCGGCTGTGGCGTGAGCGGGGTCTCCGGCGAGGCCCGGATAGCGCACCGCGACGACGTCCTCGCGCATCGCGAGCATCTCGGCCACCGCCTGGGCATTGGCGCACTGGCGCTCGAGACGGAGCTCGAGCGTCGCGAGCGAGCGATGAGCAAGCCAGGTCTCGAACGGCCCCGGGGTCGATCCGGTCTGCGCGCGCCAGGAGCGAATCGTCTCCGCGAGCAGCGGGTCGCGCACGGCTACATGACCCATCAGCAGGTCGCTGTGCCCGCTCAGGTACTTGGTCCCGCTCGACATCGACAGGTCGGCGCCGATATCGAGCGGACGCTGGTGGAGCGGCGTCGCGAGCGTGTTGTCCACCGCCAGCAGCGCTCCCGCGGCGTGGACCGCCTCGGCGAGCGCCGCGATGTCGCACGCGTCGAGGCCGGGATTCGACGGAGTCTCGATCCACACGAGCCTCGCTCCGTCGATCGCGGCCAGGATCTGCTCTTCGTCGGTCGGCACCAGCCGGACGTCGATCCCGAGCGGCGCCAGGCGCTCGCAAGCGAGCGTGCGCACGCCGGGGTACGCGTCGCCCGGAGCGACGAGCGCCTCGCCCGTCCCGAGCAGCGAGAACAGCACACCGGCCGCGGCGGCCATCCCCGAGGCGAATACCGCGACCTCGCCGCCGCCCTCGAGGTCCGCGAGCGCGTGCTCGTAACGGGTCCAGGTCGGGTTGCCGTAGCGCTGGTAGGCGAACAGCGCTGAGTCGGCCTCGCCGCTCAGGTGGTGGGGAGCCGCGAGCACCGGGCCGGGCAGGAACGGCTCGCCCTGTGCGGGCGCGGGCAGGCCGGCGTGAATCGCGCGCGTGCCCTCGCCGATGCCCGCTGCGTCGTGGGCGTGCGCGCCGTCCTCCGAGCCCGCCAGCGTGCTCATCGGGGACCTTCGAGGATCGGTGGAGACAGGCTCACAGTCACACCTCTAGCAGCGCGCGGGCGAAGTCGTCCGGGTCGAACGGGCGCAGGTCCTCGAGCCCCTCGCCGATCCCGATCAGTTTGACCGGCACGCCGAGCTCCTGGGCGATCGCGAGCGCGATCCCGCCCTTGGCGGTGCCGTCGAGCTTCGTCAGCGCGATCCCCGTCACGTCGACGGCGTCGCGGAAGAGAAGCGCCTGTCGCAGGC
>JACCXP010000279.1 GCA_013696905.1 Thermoleophilaceae bacterium | reverse complement strand
CGATCTGCGCGTGCATCCGTCGGGCAAGGCGGTCGTCAGCATCAGCGCCCAGACCCAGGGCCAGGGGCACGAGACCACCTTCGCGCAGATCGTCGCGGAGGAGCTCGGCATCCCACCGGAGGACGTCGAGGTCCGCCACGGCGACACCGACAAGTCGCCCTATGGCCTCGGCACCTACGGCAGCCGCTCGACGCCGGTCTCAGGCGGGGCGGTCGCGATCGTCTCGCGCAAGGTGCGCGACAAGGCCCGCCTGATCGCGGCGACGATGCTCGAGACAAGGCCCGAGGACCTCGCCTGGGAGAAGGGCCGCTGGTACGTCAAGGGCGACCCGGAGCAGGGAGCGATGATCGAGGACATCGCCGAGCGTGCCTACAGCGGCGAGCCGATGCCGGCCGAGATGGAGGGCGGCCTCGACGCTCAGGTGATCTACGACCCGCCGAACCTCACCTACCCCTACGGCGCCTACATCGCCGTCGTGGACGTCGACCCCGACACCGCCCACGTCAAGGTCCGGCGCTTCATCGCGGTCGATGACTGCGGCGTGCGGATCAACCCGATGGTCGTCGACGGCCAGATCCACGGCGGTCTCGCCGAGGGCATCGGCATCGCGCTGATGGAGCTGATCTCGTTCGACGAGGAGGGCAACTGCCTCAACTCCTCGTTGATGGACTACCTGATCCCGACAGCGCTCGAATGCCCCGACTTTGAGCTGGGAGAGACGGTCACGCCGTGTCCCCATCACCCGCTCGGCGCCAAGGGCGTGGGCGAGTCGCCCACGGTCGGCTCGCCGCCGGCGATCGTGAACGCCGTCATCGACGCGCTGCACGAGTCGCACGGGGTCGACCACATCGACATGCCGTGCACCCCGGCGCGCGTGTGGGCGGCGATGCAGGGGCGCCCAGAGCCACCGCAATGATGACCGCGGCCCTGTCGCGGCGAGCCCAGGAGCTCGCCGCCACCCACGTCGGGTTCGTGACGGCGACTGTGGTGCGCGCGCAGGCCCCCACGAGCGTCGAGGCCGGCAACGTGGCGCTCGTGCTCGGCGACGGCACGATCGAGGGGTTCATCGGCGGGTCCTGCACGGAGCACAGCGTGCGCGCGTACTCGCTGAGGGCTCTCGCGAGCGGCGAGGCCGTGCTGCTGCGGATCCTGCCGTTCGGCGAAGCGGGCGAGCCGGACCCGGCCGGCCAGGAGGCCGCAGGCGTCGACGGGGCCGTGACGGTCCAGAACCCGTGCCTGTCGGGCGGCGCGATCGAGATCTTCCTCGAGCCCGTCCTTCCCGCGCCGCGCGTCCTGGTCGTGGGCGAGACGCCGATCGCGGGCGCGGTCGTGCGGCTCGGTGCGGAGCTCGGGCTCGACGTCGTTGGCGTGGGCGGCGGCGCCGTCGATCCCCGGCCCGAGGACCTCGCGCTCGTCGTCGCCGCCCACGGGCACGACGAGGTCGGGGCGCTGCGCCGCGGCCTCGAGTCGGGCCTGCCCTACGTCGGCCTCGTCGCCAGTCGCGGGCGCGGCGCGGGCGTGATCGGCGAGTTGCGCGGCGAGGGCGTGCCCAGGGAGCTCGTCGAGTTGATCGACGTGCCCGCCGGCATCGACATCGGCGCGCGCACCCCCGCCGAGATCGCGCTCTCGATCCTCGCCGAGATCGTCGCGGTACGTCGCGGTCGGAGCTCCAGCTCGGCGCTGACAGCGATCGACCCGATCTGCGGGATGATGGTCGCCGCCGTTGACAGCACCCCGTCGACCGGCCACGACGACGAGAAGGTCTATTTCTGCGGCGAGGGCTGCAAGGCCAGCTTCGAGCAGCAGCGCGAGCATGCCGCCACGGACTGACTCGTTCGTCACCGGGCTCGTGCTCGGCGCCGGTGGCTCGAGCCGCCTCGGTCGTCCCAAGCAGCTGCTCCCCTATGGGGAAGGCACGCTGCTTGGCCACGTGGTCGGCGTCGCCCGCGGCTGCACGTTCGACCAGCTGGTCGTGGCGATCGGAGGCGCCGCGGATGAGGTTCGCGCGAGCGTGGACCTGACGGGCGCCGATGTGGTCGTCAACGACGCCTACGGCGCGGGCTGCTCGTCGTCGATCGTCGCGGCGCTCGGGATCGTCGACCCTCGCTGCGACGTGATCGTGCTGATGCTCGGCGACCAGCCGGGCGTGACCGCGGGGACGGTGGCGGCGCTGCTCCACGGCCGCGGCGGCGCGCCGCTGGCCGTCTGCAGCTACGACGACGGCCGCGGGCACCCGATCGCGTTCGCGCGCGGCACGTTCGGCGACCTCGCCGACCTGCACGGGGACAGAGGCGTCTGGCGACTGCTCGACGAGCGTGCGCGCGAGGTGGCGGAGGTCGAGGTCGCCGGTCGCATCCCGCTCGACGTCGACACGCCGGAGGACTATCGGGCCGTCCTCGGCGCCCTGACAACCGCCGCGTGAGCCCCCCGGAGGTAACGGGCGAGGCAGCCGGCGAGGTCCGCCGGCTCGTGCCCGACGTCGAGACGCTGGCGCAGCGCCTCGCCGGCGTCGACTACCTCGTCGACGAGGGCCTCGCGACGTCGATTTTCCTCAGCCTGCGCCTGCCCCAGCCGCTGCTGCTCGAAGGCGAGGCCGGCGTCGGCAAGACCGAGGCGGCCAGGTCCCTTGCCGCCGTGCTCGACACGCCGCTGATCCGCCTGCAGTGCTACGAGGGCATCGACGCCGCGGAGGCCCTGTACGAGTGGAACTACCCGCGCCAGCTCCTCAGCATCCGGCTCGCCGACTCGAGCGGATCCACCCTGCGCGAGGAGGATCTGTTCGGCTCGGACTATCTCATCCGCCGACCGCTGCTGCGCGCGCTCGAGCACCCCGGCCCCCGGCCCGCGGTGCTGCTGATCGACGAGATCGATCGCGCCGACGACGACTTCGAGGCTTTCCTGCTCGAGCTGCTGGCGGAGGCCACCGTGACCATTCCGGAGCTGGGGGCGATCACGGCGACCCATCCCCCCGTGATCGTGCTGACCTCCAACCGGACGCGCGACCTCCACGACGCCGTCAAGCGCCGCTGCCTGTACCACTGGATCGACTACCCGAGCGCGCGGCGGGAGGTCGAGATCGTGCGCCGCCGGGTCAAGGGCGCCTCCCAGACGCTTGCGGTCCAGGTGGCGGACGCGGTCTCTCGCATGCGCGACAGCGACGTGCAGAAGCCTCCGGGGATCGCCGAGGCGATCGACTGGCTGGCCGCCCTGAGCCTGCTCGGGGTAGAGCGCCTGGACGCCAGGGCGGTGAACCTGACGCTCGGGTCCGTGCTCAAGTACGACGAGGACCAGGAGGTGATCCGCGCGGCCGGCCTCGAGCAGCTCGTGCACGGCGGTGGCTGACGCCCCCGCGTCCGACCCGGCGTTCGGGCTCGAGACGATCCAGCTCGACCTGCCGCCGCTCGCCGCGGCGTTCAGCCGCCGCCTGCACGACGCCGGCGTGCCGATGACGCCCGAGCGCCCGGCCGATCTCGCGCGCGCGCTCACGCTCGTGCGGCCGGTCACCCGCCGGCGGCTGTACTTCACCGCCCGCTCGGTGCTCGTCTCAGACCTGGCCCACGCAAGGGCCTTCGACGCGGTCTTCGACTCGATCTTCGGCGATCGCCCGCGGGAGGGGAGCGAGCACTCAGACGATGCACGCACCGCTCCGGCGCCGCCGGACGAGCGGCCGAGGTCCGAGCACAGGACCTCGCCCGGCGGCTCTGCGCAGCGCGATCCGCGTGCTCACGCTGCGCCGGCCCCGCCGCGCGAGGGCGACGCGGACGAGGATGGCGTCGCGGTCGACGTGCCGCTGGCGATGGCGAGCGACGAGGAGCTGCTGGCCGGCAAGAGCTTCGATGCGCTCGAGCCCCACGAGCTCGCGCAGCTCTACCGGCTGATGTCGCGCCTCGAGCTCGCCACCCCGCTGCGGCGAACGCGCCGCCGGGAGCGCGGGCGTCGCGGCCAGCACGTCGACATGCGGCGAACCCTGCGGGCCGGCATGCGCACAGCGGGCGAGCCGATTCGCCTCGCCCGCCGCCGCCGGCGCGTCGCCCGCCGCCGGCTCGTGATGCTGTGCGACATCTCCGGGTCGATGGAGCCCTACGCCCGCGCCTACCTGCAGTTTCTGACCTGCGCCGCCGGCAGCGGCCCGCATGCCGAGGCGTTCGTCTTCGCTACGCGGCTGACCCGGCTGACCCGAGCGCTGGCCGGTCGCCACCCCGAGCAGGCGCTCAAGCGTGCCGCGGCCGCGGCGCCGGATTGGTCGAGCGGAACCCGGATCGGCGACGCGCTGAAGGAGTTCAACGACCGCCACGGGCGCCGCGGGATGGCCCGTGGCGCCGTGGTCGTGATCCTCTCCGACGGCTGGGAGCGCGGCGACCCGATGGTCGTGGGTCGCGAGATGGAGCGGCTCGCGCGGCTCGCCCACAGGATCGTGTGGGTAAATCCCCGCGTCGGTGCGAGCGAGTTCTCGGTGCGCGCCGGGGGCATGGTCGCCGCGCTGCCCCACTGCGACGCGCTCGTGAGCGGCCACAGCCTTCACGCCCTCGGCGAGGTCGCCGACGCCATCGGGGCGCCGTCGTGGGACCGCCGGGACGCGCCGGCGGCGGGCTCAGGCGCGCAGCCCGCCGCCGAGCTCGACGACGAGCAGGAGCCGTGGGCAAGCGCCACGCCGGTGCCGGGCAGCTCGGTCGCGATGCCGAGCGGCCACGGCCCCAGCAGGGGCAACACAACCCCGGGATGGTTGACCGATGACGGCCGATAAGACGTGCATCTACCCCGGATGCGAGCGACCGGCCGTGCCTCCGAACCCGCTTGGCGGGCCGCGGGCCTCCTTCTGTGACTTGGAAGGGCACAATGCGCTCAGCACCCACAAGGAGCGCGAGCGCCTCGCGTCCGCGACGAAGAGTGACCAGGAGGAGGACCAGTAGTGGCTGACGAGGCTTACCGGGCAGTCTTTCTGCGCGTGCACCCGACCGGCAAGATGGTGCTCAGCCTGACCATCGACTCCGACGGGAATGAGCCCCGGTACGCGGCGCTCGTCGCCAAGGAGCTCGGCGTTCCGGCGCTCGACGTAAAGGTCATTCCCGCCGACACCGCTCGCTTCGGCGTCGGTCACGGCTTCAACACCAGCCCGTCTGAGGGGATCTCGGGCGCGATCTCAAGCGCCGGCGAGAAGATCCGCGGCAAGGCGCGACTGCTCGCCGGCGCGGCGCTCGACGCCTCGCCGGAGACGCTGACGTGGGCGAACGGCGCCTGGGTGGCCGGCGACGGCGGCGATCCGGCACAGGTCAAGACGGTCGAGGACATCGCCCTCTACGCGCACGGCACCGGCGCCCTGCCGCCGGGTGTCGAGGGAGGACTCGACGCGCAGACCGTCTACCGCGACTGAGTCCTACAGGTGACCGTCGAGCACAACCTCCACCTCGTCGGCGACCTTGAGCGCCCCGAACAGGGCCGAGTAGGGCTTCATGCCCCAGGAGGTCTGCTTGACGACGGCGGTGGCGCTGACCGTGTCGTCCTCACCGATCGCGAGATCGAACGCGATCGGCTGGGTCCTGCCCACGAGCGTCAGGTCGCCCTCCACCCTGATCCGGCTGCCGCCTGCCTCGCTGCGCGCCCCGGTCGAGCGAAACCTGATGTCCTGGCGCTTGAGGACCTCGTCGTCGATCGTCTGGTGGATGCCCGACTTGTCCTCGTCGCCGAGCGCCTGCATCCCGCCCGTGCCCTTGTGCACGCGCAGCGATGTGGCATCGGCGGTGAGCTCGATGCTCGCCGTGTCGAGGTCGTCTCCGGCCTCGAGCGTCGCCTGCCACGAGGTCACGTGCATCACGAGGTCGTGCCCCGCCTTCGCCGCCGCGCCGGTGCGCCCCGTCCGCACGGAGAGGGTTGCCTTGTCGGGTCCGAGCCGGTGCGTGCCTGCCCGTATCGACACGCGCCGAGCATATATCGGCGCCGACGAAAAGGAGACAGACCGTATGGCCACTGAACTGGATCATTCCTTCTCGACGACGAAGTCGCTCGACGACAGCTTCGCGGCGATCACCGACCTCGAGCGCGTGGTGCCTGCGGTCGAGGGCGGCAGCGTGCTCGAGACCACGGGGCCTGACTCGGTCAAGGCCCAGATAGTCATGAAGATGGGGGCGATGTCGATGAAGATGCTCGGCACCGTGGAGGTCGTCGAGCAGGATCCCGAAGCGCATCGCGCCGTGCTGCGCGTCAAGGCCAGGGAGGCCGGGGGCCAGGGGCACGCCAACGCGGACGTCAC
>JACCXP010000011.1 GCA_013696905.1 Thermoleophilaceae bacterium | reverse complement strand
CGGCGTGGGCGGGGCTCGGGTCGATCACGCTGCACGAGTGCCGGCATACGTTCGCCTCGCTGATGATCGCCGCGGGCGTGAACGCGAAGGCGCTCTCGACCTACATGGGCCACGCGAACATCGCGATCACGCTCGACCGCTACGGCCACCTGATGCCGGGCAATGAGGAGGAGGCGGCGGGCCTGCTCGACGCCTACCTCGAGCGGGCCGACACGGCGGCTCGGCTGGCGCAGCTCGACGCCTGACTGTCGCGCAGGCTGTCGCGCACCCACGGCAAACCCGCTCGCAGAGCGGAACACTCTAGACGTACTACATCTGACCGCCGGCCACGGGCGGGGCCGTCGGATCCGCGCCAACCTCGCCCTTCGCCTCGCGGGCCAGGTACTCCTCGGCTCGCAGCGGGTCCTCACGGGCACGCTCGACGACGCGCAGCAGGTCGGCCATCGTCGCGACCTCCTCGACCTGCTCCTTGATGAACCACTGCATGAACTGCTCGCTCGTGTAGTCGCCGTGCTGCCGCGCGAGCGCTGCGAGCGCGTTGATCTGCTCGCTGACGCGACGCTCCTGCTCGAGCGCGTGCGCGACCGGGGCGACGACATCGGCGAACCCATGCTGCGGTGCGGCCACCCCGGGAACGACGGGCTCGACGCCCGCGTCGAGCAGGTAGCGGACCATCATCAGCGCGTGGTTGCGCTCCTCGAGAGCCTGGGCATAGAAGAACGCAGCGAGCCGCGGAAGCGTCTCGGACTCGTAGTACACGGCGATCGCCACGTACTGCTGACTGGCCGCGAACTCGTTCGCGACGTGCGCGTTGAGGCGCTCGACGAACTCGGACGCGGCGATGGCTCAGGCCACCCGTGCGCGGAACCGCTTCAGATCCCGCTTCGTGAGGTCGTCGGGGAGGCGGTACTTGCCCTTCTTCGTGCGCTCGGCGATCCCGGCCTTGTGCAATCGCTCGAGCACGACGGGGCAGCGCTTGCAGCGTGGAGTGTCCTGGCAGCACTTCGCCTTGGCCCTGACCTTCATCGAGCCCATCCTAGGGGTACCCAACGGGACCCGACAGGCTGGGCCGGCGCTCGCTCGAGCTCTAGCCGAGCAGGCGCGCGCGCAGCAGCGAGCGCCCAGAGTGGCGTGGATCGCGGTCGCGCTCTCGGGACAGGTCGATCGCACGGTACGAGGCGAAGTCGGCCGGAAGCGCCGCCGCGGCGCGCACGTTGCCGCGCGAATCCACCCGCACCAAGCCGAGCGAGCGAGCGTCGCGGGGGGTTCGGTAGAGCCACAGCTCATGGCTGACGCCGCGGGTCGGGCGCACGAGGCGCGCCTGCAGCAAGAGCTGAGGCCGCGAGCCACGACGACCGACCACCGCTATGCCGCCGCCGGGGCCCGCGTCGCCGACCGGGCGCATCACCGCCTGGCGCTCGACCCGCAGTGGCTCGTCCTCGCCCATGCGGCCTGGGACGCCGCCCGCGCGCGCGATCAGCAGGGCCGCCAGCGCGATTGCCGCCACGAGCAGCGCGAGCAGCAGTGCTAGCCACGGCGGCCCGCGCCTGCCGCGCACCTCCTCCGCCGGCCTGATCACCGGTCGCAGCGGAGTGAGGGGGCGCTCCGCGGCGCGCCAGGAAGGTGACTCGTGGCCGTGCGGACGCGGGCTTCCCTCCGGCGCGTCGACCCCCGCGTCGCCGGGGACCGCCGGGCGTGCGTCCGGCAGGTAGAGCGGGTCGAGCGCTCCGATCACGACGCTCGCCCACGCGCGCGTCGAGCCCGAGCGGTCGAGGTGCTCGCGCACGGTCTCCGTCTCGGCCTCCGCGAGCTGGCCGAGCGCGTAGTCGCTGACGCGCGCCCGCCAGTCGACATCGGGATCGCCGGCCCTGGCCCCGAGCTCGTCGATCGCCTCGTGCGCGCGCTCGCGCACACGCGCAGGAGAGGTCTGGAAGGTCTGCGCCAGGCTCTCGTAGGAGCGCCCGTGCCGGATGAGCAACTGGAGCATCGAGCGCTGGCCGGGCCGTAGATTCTCGAGGCCGGCCACGCTCGAAAGGTAGCCCGGCCACGCGCCCTCGCCGGCATCCGTGAGCACTGACTGACGAGGGCGCCGAGGGGGTAGGACGCGGTATGGACTCGACTGCGGACAAGGAGATCAGCCGTCGCCGGTTCCTCCAGGCAGGGACCGGAGCGGTGCTCGCCGCGGGCGGGCTCGCGGGCGCTGCCGCGGCGCTCCCCGCGCCGATCACCGCCGAAGGTGCCGACGGCGCCCCCGGCCCGCTGCGCAAATGCATCTCGCTGAGTGGCCCAGCGCCCGTGCGCAGCGGCCGTCATCCGAACGACTACTGCTACTGGGGCACGCCCGACTACTTCAGGCAGAGCGGCACGACGTGGGTCAAGCTGTGGGTCTCCTGGGCGGATCTCCAGCCCGAGTACCGCCCGCGCAGCCGCGCGGAGTCCTGGTTCGACCTCAACATGGCCCCGCTCGGAAAGGCCTGGCTGTGGAGGCTCGACCGCCAAGTTCGAGCTGCGAACGACGACGGCCTGGGCGTGATCCTCAGCCTCTACCACGCCTTCCCGCGCTGGGCGAACGGAGCCGACGGCGACGACCCCGACTCCGCGCGCAGCGCATCCCAGCGCCTGCCGCGCGACCTGTCCGCGGACGGGCCGTGGGGCTGGTGGGTCTCCTACCTGTGCGCGCGCTACAGCGGCAAGACGAATCCGCTCGGCCCGCACGAGCCCTTCCCCGGGGAGGACGCCTCGGGCTATGACGCGCGCTCAGGGAACCCTGCCGGCGCGCGCGTCGATGCACTCGAGGTCTGCAACGAGCCGAACGTCCTCTTCTGGCCGCAGGAGCGGATCGCAGCGAGCGTGGCCACGATGATCCGCTCAGGCGTAAGGCTTTCGGGGAGCGCGGGCCCGCGCATCCTCGGGCCGTCCACGCTCGACTCCCCCGACCCTGGGGAGGCGCCGGCGCCGCGGGTGCGAACCGACTGGCGCTCCTTCACGACACAGGTGCTGGACGAGTTGCGCCGCGAGCCCGCACCCGGGCCTTTCGGCTGGACCCACCACAACTATCGCGACGTCAAGCGCGCCGTGGCGGCGCCGCAGAGCCGCGTCCGCCAGGTGGTCGACCTCGTGCGCGCGGGATCGTGGCCGGACCGTGGACGCCCACTGCTGTGGCTCACAGAAGCCGGCCTCAACGTCTTTCCCGACCAGCAGGACCAGCGCGTGCGCCGGCTCCAGGCCGAGCGCATCCGCCGCAACTTCCTCGAGATGAGCCGCCTTCCGGACGTCTACCTCTGGACCCAGCACGGCCTCAGCGACATCGCGGATAACCCGTTCAAGTCCGGCCTGCGCGACGACTTTCGCGCCGGAGCGCACCCGCGGCCCGGCCCCGCCCGCCCGGCCCTGCGCGCTTGGGCCGAGCTGCCGGGCGCCCAGGAGCCCTAGTACCGTTTGCGGGCACGTGAAGGCGACCTCCCTAGCGCTCGTCGACGGCCGCCGCCTGCCCGGCGCGATCCCCGACAACCTCGCCGACCTGGTGGGCGGGACCCCGCTCGTGCGCCTCACCCGGCTCGCCCCCGACTGCCGTGCCGAGCTGCTCGGAAAGCTCGAGGTCTACAACCCGGGCGGCAGCGTCAAGGACAGGATCGGCGTGGCGATGATCGCCGCGGCCGAGGCCGAAGGGCGGATCGAGCCGGGGCGCACGACGATCGTCGAGGCGACCTCCGGCAACACCGGCATCGCGCTCGCCTTCGTCTGCGCCGCCAAGGGCTACAGGCTCGTGCTCGCGATGCCCCAGGGCATGAGTCGCGAGCGCGAGGGCCTGCTGCGCCTGTACGGAGCCGAGGTGACGATCACCGAGTCGATGGGGGGGATGAACGAGGCCGTCGAGGCGGCCGAGCGCCTGGCGGCGGACGCCCGCGACGCCTACCGGCCGGACCAGTTCTCGAACCCTGCGAACCCGGAGATCCACCGCCGGACGACCGCCGAGGAGATCTGGGCCGACACCGAGGGGAAGGTCGACGTGCTGGTCTGCGGCGTCGGCACGGGGGGAACGATCACCGGGGCCGGGGAACGACTCAAGGAGCGAAACCCGGCCCTGCACGTCGTCGCCGTCGAGCCCAAGGCATCGGCGGTGCTCTCGGGTGGGGTGCGCGGCCCGCACAGGATCCAGGGGATCGGCGCGGGCTTCATCCCCTCGATCCTCAACCGCGACGTGATCGACGAGGTCATCGCGGTAAGCGACGAGCACGCGATCGAGACCGCCCGCCGCTGCGCCCAGCGCGAGGGCGTGCTCGCCGGCATCTCCTGCGGAGCGGCGCTCTACGCGGCGATCGAGGTCGGTCGCCGGCGCGAGTGGGCCGGGCGGCAGATCGTCGTGGTGCTGCCGGACTCCGGCGAGCGCTACGTCTCGACGCCCTTCTTCGCCCCGTGAGCACGCTCGACCTGACGGGCGTGCTCTGCCCCCTCAACTGGGTCAGGGCAAGGCTGGCGCTCGAGGCGATGGACGCGGGGGAGGAGCTACGCCTGCGCCTCGACCCAGGCGAGCCGATCGAGTCGGTGCCGCGCTCGGCGCGCGAGGACGGGCACGACGTCGACGTGCACGGCGACTGGGTCAGGATCGTCAAGCGATGACGCTGACGGACGCGGAGCTCGAGCGCTACTCGCGCCAGCTCGTGCTGCCGGAGTGGAGCGGCGCGGCCCAGGAGCGACTGCGCGACGCGAGCGCGATCGTCGTCGGAGCCGGCGCGCTCGGCTCCCCCGTCGCCACCTATCTCGCCGCGGCGGGGGTGGGCCGCCTGGGGATCGTCGACGAGGACGCGGTCGAGCTCTCGAACCTCCACCGTCAGCCGCTTCACTTCACGCCTGACATCGGCGTCAACAAGGCCGCGAGCGCCGCCGCGAAGCTTGCGTTCCTGAACCCGGAGGTGCAGGTCGAGCCCTACCCGGCGCGACTCGACGAGCGCAACGCCGAGGCGATCGTGATGGGCGCCGACGTGGTCGTCGACTGCTCCGACTCGTTCGAGACCCGCTATGTGGTCAACGACGCCGCCTGCGCAGAGCGCGTCGACCTCGTCGAGGCCGGGGTGCTCGGCTTCTCGGGACTCGTGCTCGCGATCCGCCCCGGCGAGTCGGCCTGCTACCGCTGCTCCTTTCCTTCGCCGCCGCTCGCGGGCGCCGTCCCCTCGTGCCGCGAGGCAGGCGTGCTCGGTGCGATGGCTGGGATCGTCGGCGCGATCCAAGCGCTCGAGGCGATCAAGCTGCTGGCCGGCGTGGGCGCGCCGCTGCTCGACCGCATCCTCCAGCTCGACGGCCATGACATGGGGCAGACGATCGTCGTCACCAGCCGGCGCGATGGTTGTGAGGCATGCGCACGCGTGCCTGTCGCCGCCGAGGCGTACCACTAGTGGACCCCGTCCTAGTGCTGCGGAGCATCGCGCGCGAGCTGCGCGACGACGTGCGTGCCGTCAAGCAGCGCGACCCCGCCGCGCACGACCTCTCGAGCATCGCGATCGTGCTCTCCTACGCGGGCGTGCACGCGCTGCTCGCCCACCGCGTCGCCCACGCCCTGCACTCGACGGGGATCGGGTTCCTGCCGCGCGCGCTCGCCTACGCCAGCCGTGCGCTGACGGGGATCGAGATCCACCCGGCGGCCCGCATCGGCCGCGGGCCGCTGATCGATCACGGCGCGGGCGTCGTGATCGGCGAGACCGCCGAGATCGGCGACGACGTGACCCTCTACCAGGGCGTCACCCTTGGTGGCACCGGCTTCGCGGAGGGCAAGCGCCACCCGACCGTCGAGGACCAGGTCGTCGTCGGCTCGGGCGCCAAGCTGCTCGGCCCGATCCGCGTCGGGCGCGCGTCCAAGATCGGCGCCAACTCGGTGGTCATCCACGACGTGCCGGCGAACTCGACGGTCGTCGGCAACCCGGGCCACCCGGTGCGCGTCGACGGGCGCCGGCCGGAGGGCCCGGACGCCGACTGGGTGCATCTGCCGGACCCGGTGGCAGAGGCGATCGCGGTGCTGGCGCGCCGGGTCGCGGAGCTCGAGTCGAGGCTCGAGCAGGCCACCGGAGAGAAGCTGCCCCCGGGCGCCGAGGTCAGGCCGCTGCGACGAGAGCGAGGGGCCGACCCGGCGAGCGGCTGAGCCGGTGAACGAGTTGACCGACACCTACGACGCCTTTCCGTACCCCGGCCACGCGTTTCCGCGGTCCCACCCGGGCCGGATGGCGGCGCAGGGCGTGCTGCGCGGTCTCGCACCCCCGACGGTGGAGGCCGCGCGCGTCCTCGAGCTTGGCTGCGGCGACGGGGGCAACCTCGTCCCGATGGCCCTCGGGCTGCCGCGGGGGAAGTTCCTCGGCATCGACCGAAACGTTGCGGCGCTCGAACGCGCGCGCGAGCTCGCGGCGGCGCTCGAGCTGACCAACGTCGAGTTCCGGGCGGGCGATCTCGAGGCCCTCGAATGCCTCGACACGTTCGACTACGTCGTCGCCCACGGCGTCTACTCCTGGGTGGCGCCGCGGGCACGCGACCACCTGCTCGCGATCGCGCACGGCGCGCTGACCCAAGACGGCCTCCTCTACCTCTCCTACAACACGAAGCCCGGTGGCCACCTGCGTCAGGTCGTTCGCGAGCTGATGCAGTTCGCCACGCGTGAGGCGACCGACGCGCACGAGATCGTCGCCCGCGCCCGCAGCGCCGTGAAGCTCGTGGCAGGCGCCCAGCAGCCCGGCGACGTCTACGGCGCCTTCCTCGACGAGTACCTCACGCGCGTGCTCGAGCGCAGCGAAGCCGGCCTCTTCCACGACGACCTCGAGACGTGGAACGACCCCGTCTACGTGACCGAGATCGTCAACCACGCCGCCCGCCACGGCCTGCGCTTCCTCGCCGAGGCGGACCTGCACGAGTCGAGCATGGGCACCCTCGCCCCCGAGACGGCCGACGCGCTCGACGAGCTCGAGCCGCGCACCGAGGTCGAGCAGGAGCAGGCGCTCGACTTCCTGCGCCTGCGGATGTACCGCCAGACGCTCTTCACGCTCGACGGCGCCAAGCAGCCGCAAGTCCCCGTTCCGCGCAACGTCGAAGCGCTCAACGCCTACTCGCCCCTGCGCCCGGTAGATCCCGACGCAACCCTGCACGACGCGTCGCTCGTCGAGTTCGAGGACCGCCGCGGCGCGAGGCTGAGCACCGATCACCCAGACGTCAAGAACGCCCTCGCAAAGCTCGCCGGCGCCTGGCCCGGGCCGGTTCGAATCGCCGACTTGACCGACGCCTCGGACGACGCCGGCGCGCTGCGCCAGGCGATCCTCGGCGGCCACGCCGCCGGGCTCGTCCAGCTCACGACCCACGCGCCGCGCCTCGCGAGCGCGCCGAGCGACAAGCCGCGCGCGAGCCCGCTCGCCCGCGCCCAGGCGGCGGCCGGCGCAGACGAGGTCACGAACCTCAAGCACGAGCGGATCCAGGTCTCAGACGTCATGGGCAAGGAGCTGATCGCGCTGCTCGACGGGACGCGCGATCACGAAGCGCTGACACAGGCGATGGGAGACGGCGGCGCAGGCACCGAGGCCGAGTGCCGCCTCGCTGCGAGCCTCGCGCGGCTCGCCGACCTCGGGCTGCTCGTCCTCTAGATCTCCTACGCCACGCCGAGCACGTGCTTGGCGGCGCCGAGGATCTTCTCGGAGTGGGGCAGGGTGGCGTTCTCGAGATTCTTCGCGTAGGGCATCGGCACCTCGGCCATCCCCACCCGCCCGACTGGCGCGTCGAGGTCGTCGAAGCACGCATCCTGGATTCGGGCGGCCACCTCTGCCGTCGTGCCGTAGCTCGACCAGCCCTCCTCGACGCACAGGGCGCGGTTCGTCTTCGAGACCGAGTCGGCCACGGTCTGCGTGTCGAGCGGGCGCAGCGAGCGCAGGTCTACCACCTCGGCGGACACGTCGAGCTCCGACTCGAGCTGCTCGGCCACCTCGAGCGAGCGCTTGACGGCGAACGAGTGCGCGACGATCGTGAGGTCCGTGCCCTCGCGTGCCACGCGCGCGCGGCCGATCGGCGTCACGAACTCGGGATCGTCCGGGACCTCGCCCTTCTCCTTGTAGATCGGCAGGTTCTCGACCACGATCACCGGGTCGTCGTCGCGGATCGCGGCCTTGAGCAGGCCCTTGGCGTCGGCGGGGGTCGCCGGCGCCACGACCTTGAGCCCCGGCACGTGCGCGAACCACTGCTCGAAGGACTGCGAGTGCTGCGCGGTCAGCTGGTTGCCGGCGCCGTTCGGCGTGCGGATCACAAGTGGGCAGCCGACCTCGCCGCCGAGCATGTAGCGCACCTTCGCCGCGTGGTTTACGACCTGGTCCATCGCCACCAGGATGAAGTTGAGCGTCATGATCTCGACGACCGGGCGCAGCCCCATCATCGCCGCGCCCACCGACAGGCCGACGAACCCCTCCTCGGAGATCGGCGCCTCGCGCACGCGCTTGGGGCCGAACTCCTTGAAAAGCCCCGCGGTGACCTTGTACGAGCCCTCGAAGACGCCGATCTCCTCGCCGACCAGGAAGACCTTCTCGTCATGCTCGAGCTCCTCGCGCAGCGCGAGGCGGAGCGCCTCGCGGTAGGTCATCGTGGTGGTCGAGCTGCCGGCCTGCTCGACCTCGGGCGGCGTCGTGAGAGTGGCCATCAGGAGGACCCCAATCCGCTCGAGAGCACGAGCTCGCGTTCGCCGTAGGGACTGCCGGGACCCATGCGCGCGAACTGGTCGGCGGTGTCGGGGTCGCCGTAGACGTGCTGGGCAAGCGTGTCGACGTCAGGATCGGCGCTCTGCTCGGCGAACTCGACCGCCTCGTCGACCTTCTTCTCGGCGCGCGAGCGGATCTCGTCGAGCTCGTCCTGCGACGAGATCGCCCCACGCTCGAGCAGCGCCTTGCCGAACGCCGGAATCGGGTCGTTCTCCTGCCGCTCGAAGACCTCCTCCTTGGTGCGGTAGGCCGTCCCCGCATCCGCCACCGAGTGCCCGCGGAAGCGGTAGGTCATGCACTCGAGCACCGCCGGCTTGCGCTCCTCGCGGGCGCGCGTCATCAGCCGGTCGGAGGCCTCGAGCACCTCCTCGAGGTCCTGCCCGTTGACGCGCTCGCCGTGCATGCGGAAGGCGGCCGCGCGCTTGTAGATCTCGGGCTCCGCCGAGGCCTTGTCGACGGTCGTGCCCATCCCGTAGATGTTGTTGAGCACGAGGAACACGACCGGCAGGTCCCAGATGCCGGCGAGATTGAGCGACTCGTGCCAGGCGCCCATGTTGACCGCGCCCTCGCCGAGCTCGCACAGGACCGCGTAGGGCTGGTCCTCCTGCGACAGCGCGAAGGCAGCACCGGTGGCGAGCGGGAGCTGCCCGGCGACGATGCCCCAGCCGCCGAGGTAGTTGTACTCGGCGTCGCAGATGTGCATCGAGCCGCCGCGGCCGTGAGCGGCGCCGTCGACCCGGCCGAAGAGCTCGGCCATCACCTTGCCGGGGTCGATCCCCTTGGCGAGCGCGAAGCCGTGCCCGCGGTAGCCCGTGAAGAGCACGTCCTCCTTGAGCAGTGCCGCGCAGGCGCCGACGTTGGTCGCCTCCTGCCCCGACGACAGGTGGCAGTAGCCCCCGATTTGCGCCTTCTTGTACTGGCGCTCGGTCTCCTCCTCGAACAGCCGGATCAGGACCATCATCTCGTAGTGCTCGCGCAGCCTGGCTACCTCGGGTGAGTCCTCTTCCTTCTTCGTGCGCTTGCGGCGGCCGTTGGACGACCTGGCGTTCGCGGATCCCTTCGTCTGCGCCATCCAAGCCTCCTGTAGCCGCTGCCCGAGTTGCCGTGCCCGTCGCCGCTGTCGGATGATACTTGCGCGGCCGCGGCCTAGTAGAAGACGGTCCGCGTGCGGTGGCGCGGGCGCGCCTTGTATCGGGGGAGCTGCCCCCGGCTCCAGAGCCAGACGTCGAGCGTCCGTGGCGCCACCTCGAGCCGGCGGGCGAGTCGCTCGCAGGCGTGCAGCGCGCAGGCACGGATCTCGCGCTCCTGCTCCCCGGGCGCCAGCAGGTCGCCTGCGTCGATCGTGCGCGCGAGCTCAGGGTGGTAGCGCAGGACGCCGTCGACCCGGAGCACGTGCGGCACCAGGTTGTCGGCGAAGATCGTCAGCCGATCGAGATCGTGGAAGTCGGCGACGCCCGCGAGCGCGAGGTCGTTGGCGGTGATCTGCGCACGCTTGTAGAAGCCCGTGTCGTCGAAGAGCTCCATGCCGGCGGCGAGCGTAGCCGCGAGGCGCTCGGCCGAGCCGTCCGCGTCGTCGGCGACCGCGAGCGCCGAGCGCTCGCCCAGAAAGGCGCCCAGGTCGCGCAGGGCGCGGGCGTAGATGCCCATCAGCTCGTGATCGGGATCCTGGCCGAGCACTCGCGCCACGGTCGCAGCGTCGAGCGCTCGCAGCTCGGCGGGAGACCACGGCCCCGCGGCCCGGTAGTGGTCGGCGAGCGCCGAGGAGACGGTGTAGTAGCCCGAGCACCCCGGTCGCTTTCGCAGCGTCGCGAACCAGCCGGAGCCGAAGTTGATCGCATCAAGCGCGAGCAGATAGTCGGCGACCTGCTCGCGCGGGCCGTCGAGATAGTGGTGCTCCGGGTCGAGCACCGGTTCGGGGCCTGGCTCGACAGCTTCCATCGCGCCGAAGTCGATCTCGACCCAGCGGGCGCTCTCCGCGATGCGAGCACAGGCGGCCCGGACCTCGTCGCAGAGGCCCACGAGGCCTCAGCCGACGTGCGGAAGCACGCTGCGCAGGCGCTCGGTGAGCGGGCGCGGCTTCGTGCGCTCCTTGAGGAAGCGGGCCACGTATTGGTCGGCCTTGGGCTCGTCGGTCGTGTACAGGTGCCCGGCGCCGGGCCAGGTGCGAAGCTCCGCGTCGGGTACCGCCTCGGCCAGGATGCGGGCGTTCTCGACCGGCACGACGCGATCCTCCTTCCCGTGCACGATCAGCGTCGGGACCTCCACGTCGTCGAGCCGGAAGGAGGTGTCGTGACCGATGCCGGCGCCGACCTGGCGCGCGTAGACGCTGCGGTCGACCGGATTTGCGAGGCGCCGGGTGAGGTCCTCGCCGATCCGCTCGACGTCCGCGGGCCGTGTGAACTTGGCGTACGAGTACGGCACCGAGGCCCAGATCGCCTCCTCCGCGTCCATGCTCACGGCGCGCCTGAAGAAGTCGAGCGTCGCCCGGTCCGCGTGCGGTGCACTCGGCCCCCCGACCGTGGTCGCGCCGAGCACGAGCGAGCGCACCCGCTCAGGGTGCCTGAGCGTGAGCTCCTGGGCGATCATCCCGCCGAGCGAGATCCCGTAGACGTGCGCGGTCTCCTCTCCCGCGGCGTCGAGCACCGCCAGGGCGTCCTCGGCCAGCTCGCGCATCGAGTACGAGCCCGAGGAGTCGCTGCGGCCGATGCCGCGGTTGTCGAAGGTCAGCACGCGGAACGACTTCGAGAGCACCGGCACGGTGCGCCACCAGCCGCTTGCCGCCATCGCGAGCCCCATGATCAGGAGCACCGCCGGCCCCCTGCCGGCGCTCTCATAGTGGATCTGAGCGCTTCCGTTCTTCGCCACGGGCACGGCTGGCAAGGCTCCTTTGGCCGGGTGCGGTGGCGCTGCCGGGGCTGCCGGGCGCCACTCTATCCTCGCGTTATGAGTACCACGACGGCCTCGGACTCGCTCCTCGACGGGCTCAATCCACCGCAGCGCGAGGCGGTCACCCACACCGAGGGCCCGCTGCTCGTGCTGGCGGGAGCGGGATCCGGCAAGACCGCCGTGCTCACCCGGCGGATCGCGCACCTGATCCACACGCGCCAGGCCAACCCGGGCGAGATCCTCGCGATCACCTTCACCAACAAGGCCGCACGCGAGATGCGCGAGCGCGTCGAGGTGCTCGTCGGGGCGCGCACGCGCGCGATGTGGCTGATGACCTTCCATTCGGCGTGCGCCCGCATGCTGCGCGCCGAGGCTCCGCGGCTCGGCTACACGCGCGGGTTCACGATCTACGACGAGGCCGACTCGCTGCGGCTCGTGAAGCAGTGCCTCGAGGAGCTCGACGTCGACCCCAAGCGCTTCGCGCCGCGCGCGATCAAGCGACAGATCTCAGACGCCAAGAACGCGACGCTCGACGCCGCCGGCTATCGCCAGCAGGTCGGCTCCTTCTTCGAGCAGACGGCGGCCGACGTCTACGCGCTCTACGAGCAGCGGGCGCACTCGATGAACGCGATGGACTTCGACGACCTACTGCTGCGCTGCGTGAACGTGATGGAGCTCTTCTCCGAGGTGCGCGACCGCTACCAGCACAACTTCCGCCACATCCTCGTCGACGAGTACCAGGACACCAACCGCGCGCAGTACCGCTGGCTCCAGCTGCTCGCCGGCGAACGGCGCAACCTGTTCGTGGTCGGCGACGACTGGCAGTCGATCTATGGCTTTCGGGGAGCCGACATCCGCAACATCCTCGACTTCGAGGACGACTTCCCCGACGCCCGCGTCGTGAAGCTCGAGCAGAACTACCGCTCGACCCAGACGATCCTCTCGGCCGCGAACACGGTGATGTCGAACAACCGCGGCCAGAAGCACAAGGAGCTGTGGACCGACGTCGGCCAGGGGGACCCGGTGCACGTGCGCGAGCTCGAGGACGAGCACGCGGAGGCGCGCTTCGTGGCGGGCCAGGTCGAGCGCCACGTCGACGAGGGCGGCTCGCGTGACGAGGTCGCCGTCTTCTATCGGGCGAATGCCCAGAGCCGCGTGCTCGAGGACACGCTGGTGCGCTACGGCGTCGGCTATCAGGTGATCGGCGGCACCAAGTTCTACGAGCGCGCCGAGATCCGCGACGCACTCGCGTATCTCACCTGGATCGCCAACCCGCTGGACGCCGTCGCGTTCCTGCGCGCGGTCGGCACCCCGCGGCGGGGCATCGGGCAGACGACCCAGGGACGGATCGTGGCCCAGGCGAACACGCTCGGGGAGCCGGTTTGGGACGTCGCGGCGGCGCCGGAGCGGGTGTCCGGCCTCGGCGCCGCGGCGGTCAAGTCGGTCGGGCGCTTCATGTCGGTGATGGAGCGCCTGTGCGAGCGGGCCGATGTCGCCTCCGTCGGCGACCTGCTCCAGGAGACGCTGTCGGAGACCGGCTATCGCGACGCGCTCGAGGCCGAGCGCACGATCGAGTCGCAGGGCCGGATCGAGAACCTCGACGAGCTCGTGGGTGTCGCGCGCGAGTACGACGCCTCCGCGGACGAGCCCTCGCTCGAGGAGTTCCTCCAGCAGATCTCGCTGTTCGCGGACCAGGACTCGCTCAAGGACGAGGAGGGCTCGCTGACGCTGATGACGCTTCACAACGCCAAAGGACTCGAGTATCCGGTCGTCTTCATCATCGGGATGGAGGACGGGGTCTTCCCGCACATGCGCGCGGTCGAGGCCGGCGACATGGAGGAGGAGCGCCGGCTCTGCTACGTGGGCCTCACGCGCGCCAAGCGCGAGCTCTACCTGACCTGCGCACGCACCCGCAACCTCTATGGGTCGCGCGACTTCGGCATCCCAAGCCGCTTCCTCGGCGAGATCCCGCTCGAGCTGACCGACCGCGAGGCACAGGCGAGCCGCGCCCCCGCCGCGAGCGTCGCGCGCTGGGATCGCGGTGAGACCCTGGAGCCGTCGCGCAGGGAGCCCGTGCGGGGCGCCTCGTTCGCGCTCGGCGACGAGGTTGTGCACGCCGCCTTCGGCGACGGCATGGTGATCGGCCACGAGCCCGGCGGCCTGATCGTGGTGCGCTTCACGGGCGACGGGTCTGAGCGCAAGCTGATGGCCGACTACGCGCCGCTGAAGAAGCGCTGACCCGTGGCCGCCGGGAGCGGCGGCCGCGTGAAAGTGTCGTGAACACGGCTTGACGGCGGGCGGGCGCCGCGCGACCGTGGGCCCGTGCTCGAGCTGATCGAACTGTCGCGCCGCTACGGCGACCTCGTCGCCCTCGACGGGCTGTCCTTCTCGGTCGAGCGCGGGCAGATGTTCGGCTTCGTCGGCCCCAACGGCGCCGGCAAGACGACCGCGATGCGGATCGTCCTCGGCGTGCTCGAAGCGGACGCGGGCCAGGTGCTCTGGGGGAAGCGGCCGGTCGATGCGACGGCGCGGGCTCGCTTCGGTTACATGCCCGAGGAGCGCGGCCTCTACCCCAAGATGCGCGTGCGCCCCCAGCTCTCCTATCTAGCCCAACTTCACGGCCTCGGTGCCGCGACGGCGCGCGCGGCGGCCGACCGGTGGATCGAGCGCCTGGGACTCGCGGAGCGGGCGAACGACCGCGTGGAGGAGCTGTCGCTCGGCAACCAACAGCGCGTCCAACTAGCGGCGGCGCTCGTGCACGACCCCGAGCTGCTGGTGCTCGACGAGCCGTTCTC
>JACCXP010000272.1 GCA_013696905.1 Thermoleophilaceae bacterium | reverse complement strand
CCTCGGCGCCGCCCCGGGCCACGCGGGCCACGACCGAGTCGTCGTGCGGGTCGCGGGTCTCGAACGTCTCCCCCGTCGCGGCGGGGGCGGGCTCGCCGCTGATCAGGTGCTGGATCTCGGTCGCCGTGGCGCTCATCCGGCCTTTAGACACCGGCGATCGATCGGGCCCGCTCGGCGCGCTCCTGCGCGTGCGCCCGGATGGCCTGCTCGTCGAGCGTGGTCACCGCCCCGTCGCGCACCACGACCCGGCCGTCGACGAGCACCGTGTGCACGTCCGCACCCCGCGCCGAGTACACGAGCGCCGCGAGCTCGTTGTTCATCGGCGTCAGGTGCGGCGCCCGAGCGTCGACCAGCACGACGTCGGCGAGGTGGCCCTCGGCCAGGACGCCGAGACGCCCACCGAGCCCGATCGACCGGGCGCCGTTCCGCGTCGCCATGAGGAAGACGTCGTTCGCGACGAGCGTCTCGGCCTCGCCCGAGGTGACCTTGTGCAGCAGCGCGGCGTCCTTCATGGCCTCGATCATGTCCTGGGCGTTGTTGCACGCGGGGCCGTCGCAGGCGAGGCCGACGTTGATGCCCGCCTCACGCAGTCGCGGGACCGGCGACACCCCGGAGGCGAGGAGCATGTTGCTGGTCGGGTCGTGGATCACGTGCGTCCCGCTGTCGGCGATCAGCTCGATGTCGTGCTCGGAGAGGTGCACGCAGTGGTTGAGCATCACCGAGTCGCCCAGCGCGCCGACGTCGGCGAGCATCTCGACGTTGCTCCTCCCCGTGCGCTCCTGCACGAGCGCGTTGTACTCGGGCGTCTCGGCGGTGTGCAGGTGGATGAGCGCGCCGTGACGGCTCGAGAGCTCGACGGCGTCGCGGAACGACTCGGCGCTGGATCCCCACGGAATGAGGGGCCCCACCCCGATCGTCGTGCGCGCGGCGGCCTGGAACTCGGCGATGAGCCGCTCCGAGCGCTCGACGATGTCCTCGCGCCGCTCGACGAACCCGTCGAAGAACGACTCGTCGTTGGCGCAGCGGATGAAGACGCTCCGGATGCCCGAGCGATCGAGCGCACGCGCCGCCAGGGCGTCGACGCCCTGGTCGTAGTGGGGCGAGAAGAACACCTCGCAGATCGTCGTGTTGCCGGCCAGCAGGTTCTCGATCGCGCCGAGCTGCATGCTGACCTCGTAGTCCTCGGGCTCGAGCGCGCCCATGAGCGGCACCTGCGCCTCCGACAGCCAGTGCAGGAGGCCTCGATCGGTGCCCAGGTTGCGGCCGTAGATCATGCACAGGTGCGTGTGGGCGTTGACGAACCCCGGCGTGACCAGCATGCCGGTCGCGTCGAGGACCTCGTCGACGCCGTCCGACGGTGGGGCGCCGGTGCCCACGTCCACGATCGTGTCACCGTCGATGAGCAGGTAGCCGTCGTGGAGGACCGGTTGCGCCTCGTCCGCGGTGAGGAGCGTGCCGCCCCGGATCAGCGTGCGCGACATCGCGTCAGGCGGTGGCTTCGGCGGGGCGCCGGCTCTCGTCCCACGCGGCGACGCTCACCTCGGCCACGTGGTTGGGCCCGGCGAGCCAGCTCGGATGGCGCTCGAACACCTGCATGTCGTGCCCCGGAAGCACCCGGTCGAGCTCGCCGGCGACGCGCTCCTGGAGCTCGCCGTAGGTCATGAGCATCTGGTAGGTGCCGCCGTTGGTGTAGCCGCTGGGCCACATCTCCTCGATGTTCGAGTACCACATGGCGGTATCGCTGGCCACGACGTACTCGCCGTTGCTCGTCGGCACCGTGAACCACTGGATGCCGAACGAGTGGCCCCCGGCGCTGAGGTGGCCGGCGACGCCCGCGAGCGGCTCGTCGAGGTCGCCCATGAAGTGCAGCCGCCCCTCGCCCGCGAGGCCGGCGAACACGGCGAGGTCCCCCCGGTCGAACGAGGAGGTGATCCAGCTCTCCGGCCCCAGCGGCGTGAAGCGCGACGGGAGGCCGAGCACCTTGCACCACCCCTGGAACTCCTCCCACTGCACGTGCACCTGAGCATTGGCGAAGCGCGAGAGGTTGTTGACGTGGTCGAAGTGCATGTGCGACACCAGGACGGTCTCGATCTCCGCCGGCGTGACGCCGACCTTCGCGAGCACGGTCTCAGGCGGCTCGTAGTCGTAGAAGCCGAAGCGAGGGATCCAGGGCTCGTCGAAGCCGACGTCGACGAGGTGGTGGTGCACCGTCCCGTCCTCATCCTGGCCGCTGATGAGTGTGTAATGCATGGCAAGGGTCGCCAACCCCTCACCGGAGTGGATCGGGACGCCGCCGCAGAACTCGAACGGGAGGTCGGTGTGGGCGTAGTTCAGAACGCGGATCGAGTAGTCGGCCGGCATGACGCTCCTCCAGCTGTTGGTCCTTCGGAGGCGTCGCACGGATGCGCGCGCGGATCAACACCAGCGTCCGGCGGTGCGGGACGCGACGCTCATCGCACCTGCCGCAGCACCGCCCGGCACAGCGCGCTCTCCGGGTCGCCGAGCCCGAGCACCGCCGTGTAATGGTCGGCATCCGGCTGGGCGAAGAGCTCGCCGGGGAGGTCGTGGGCACGCCAGGCGGCCAGCAAGTCGTCGCTCTGGCGTCGCAGCTCGGCGGTCTCGCGGCCGCCGTAGGACACGAGCAGCGGACCCGCACGCTGCGGCAGGTGGTGCAGCGGGCTCAGCCGCACGACCTCCTCCCACGTGAGCTGGAGCGCGGGCTGAAGCCAGGTGTACGGGAAGGGGGCCAGGTCGAACAGTCCGCTGATCGCGCAGGCGCTGCGGATCACGTCGTCCGGCACGTTGCGCCAATCGGCCTCCCACTCGGTGGCCAGCAGCATCCCCACGAGGTGCCCGCCCGCGGAGTGCCCGGCCACGTGGATCTCCCCGTGACACTGGCCGTGCAGCCAGGCCACCGCCGCCCGGCACTGGCGCACGATCTCGGAGACGCTCACCTGCGGGCACAGCGCGTACTCGACGACCGCCACGCTCACGCCGGCGCTCACCGGGCCGCGGGCGACGAAGGAGAAGTCCCGCGCGCTGCGCGCCCGCCAGTAGCCGCCGTGGAAGAAGACGAGGAGGGGCGCGTCCGCGCCGGCCGGGAAGTGGTCGAGGCGCTCGGCGCGCGTGGGGCCGTAGGGCACGCCGAGCCGGCAGTCGAGCTCCGCACGCGCGCGCGCGCTCTCGGCCTGGAAGCGCTCGAGGTGGCGTGCGGCGGGCGTCCCGCGGGACGTGTCGTACTGCGCGTCGAGCTCGGTCTGCGAGGTGAACTGGCGGTACAGCGTGCGCGGGCTCACCGGCCGCCCGCCCGTCCGACCTCGAGCACCATCTCGACCTCGACGGCGAAGCCGCGAGGCAGCGCCTGCACGCCGATGGCCGAGCGCGCGTGGCGTCCGCGCTCGCCGAACAGCTCGCCGAGCAGGTCCGAGGCGCCGTCGATGACCGCCGGCGCGTCGGTGAAGTCCTCGGTGCAGGCCACGAAGCCCAGGACCTTGACGACGCGCGCGACGCAGTCCAGCGAGCCGATGGCGTCCCGCGCCTGCGCGAGCAGGTTGAGCGCGCAGGCGCGCGCGGCGGCACGCGCGTCCTCCACGCTCAGGTCGGCGCCCACCCGCCCGGTGAAGCCGTCCGCGCCCTGGCCGGAGAGGAACAGGAGGTCGCCCGACCGCACCCAGCCTACGTAGCTGCCCGCCGGCTGGCGCAGCGCTGGCAGCTCGAGGCCCAGCTCGCGCAGGCGGTCCTCAGCCGCCACGGGGC
>JACCXP010000249.1 GCA_013696905.1 Thermoleophilaceae bacterium | reverse complement strand
GTGCGCCTGCGCGCCGACGTGCTCGAGGTCGCGGTCGGCCGCCCCGGTGCCGAGCCGGTGCGAGCGGCGCTCGAGGCTTGGTATCGTCGCCGCGCGCGGGCCGAGGTCGCGGCAAGGCTCGACGTCGCCTGCCGGCGCGCCGGTCGCACCTACCTGCGGCTCGCGATCCGCGCCCAGCGCACCCGCTGGGCGTCGTGCTCGTCGTCGGGAGCGATGAGCTTCAACTGGCGCCTGCTGCTCGCGCCCGAGGCGGTGCTCGACTACGTCGTCGAGCACGAGGTCGCCCACCTCGACGTTGCCGACCACTCGCGGCGCTTCTGGGCGCTGCTCGAGTCGCGCTGTCCCGCGTGCCGCGAGCACGAGCGCTGGCTGCGCCGCCACGGCGCGGCGCTGCGCCTGTAGATGATGGTCCGGGGCCCGAGCCTGTCGCTGCGCTTCGCCACCCCCGCCGACGCGCCGGCGCTGTTCGAGCTCGGGAGCGACCCCGACGTGACGCGCTTCTTCTCCTGGGGCCCGTACCGGCGCCTCGAGCAGGCGATCGCCTATGTCGACTCGCTCGCCGGGCAGCGCGAGCGCGGCGAGCGGCTCGAGTTCGTGATCGTCGACGCAGGCGATCGCCCGATCGGCGTCACGGGCCTCAGCGAGCTGTCCCGCCGCGACCGCCGCGCGGTGATCGGCACGTGGCTCGGGCACGGGCACTGGGGCTCGGGCGCGAACGCGGAGTCGAAGGCGCTGGTGCTGGCGCTCGCCTTCGACGGGCTGGGCCTCGAGCGCGTGACCGCCTGGGCCAACCCGAGCAACGTCCGCTCGATCGCGGCGCTCGAGCGCCTCGGCTTCAGGCACGAGGGGGTGCTGCGCGCTTGGCACCTGCACGCCGGCATCCCGCGCGACGTCGCGGTGCTCGGGCTGCTGCGCGACGAGTGGCGGGCCGGTCCGCTCGCGAAGGTGGAGACCCGCATCGAGGGGGCTGCGCCGCCTCAGTTCCTGACCGGCGCCTTGGCGAAGTAGTGCAGGCGACCGATCGTCTCGAAGCCGAGCCGCTCGTAGAGCCGCCGCGGCCAGTCGTCCTCGTCGGCGACGATGAACGTCAGGTCGTGCCCGGCTCGTAGCGACGCCTCGAGCGCTTCCAGCACCACCGCGCGGCCGAGGCCGCGGCCTCGGTGGGCCGAGCGCGTGGCCACGTCCTCGATCTGGCCGCTGCGCCCGTCCGAATAGAGCTCGCAGACGCTGACGACCGCCCCATCCCGCTCGTGTGCGAACAGCCGCAGCTCGGTCGCCCGCGCCGTCGCGAGCACGCGGTCCGCGAGCTGTCTCACAGCGTCGGCGTCCACGCCGATGCGGGCCTCGCCGAGGAAGTCGTGGCGCTCGGCGCGCAGCCGCTCGGGGTCGATCTCGATCACGCGCGTCCCGTTCGCGGCCAGCTCGCTCGGCCGGCGGTGGGCCATCACGAGGTGGCGCTGCACCGACCAGCCGAGCTTGCGAAAGCCCGGCAGCAGGGCGAGAGCTGTCTGCTCGTGCTCGACGGTGATGCGGCGGTGCCAGAGCCCGGCGCCTCCCTGCACGCGATCGGCCTCGAGCGCCAGCTCGTCGGCGCTCGGGGGGTCGTCCCAGCTCTCCAGGCGCATGAAGTTGAGGTCCCAGACCCGCGGCAGCGAGAGGTTGAAGAGCGCCGTGCCGTGCGAGAAGGGGACGCGGTGGTCGCAGCTGCCGTCGTGCACCGAGCGCATCAGCTCGACGGCGTGGCGCAGGTCGGAGTCGGCCAGCGTCACTCCCATCGAAACGACCACGCCGCGAGCGCCAGCCCGGCCGCCGCCCAGGCGAGCAGCGTGAGCGTCGCAGTCGGCAGCTCGAGCGGCCCCTGGCCCGTCACGATCGCCCCGGCGAGCCCGTCGATCACGTGCTTGAGTGGCAGGACCGCGGCGAGTGCCTCGAGCGGACCGGGAAGCGCCGAGGCGGAGTAGAAGACGCCGGAGATGAAGATCGCCGGTAGGAAGACGGCGTTCACGTAGGCGGGCGCCGAGTCGAAGTTCGGGATCGCGTGTGAGAAGGCGACCCCGAGGGCCCCGAACACGAGCACCCCGAGCGCCGTGAAGGCGGCCAGCGCGAGCGGCTCACGGGGCCAGGGCAGCCCGTAGACCCAGTGGCCGATCGCCACCACCAGCAACACCTGCACGGCGGCGTTCATGACCGAGGAGGCGAGCAGTCCCCCGAGGTATGAGCCGGCGGGCACGGGCGTGCCGCGCATGCGCTTGAGGATGCCCTGCTCGCGCAGGAAGGTGATGTTGAACGCGAGGGCGGTGAAGGTGGTCGACATCACGGCCATCCCCGCTATCCCCGGCACCAGAACGTCGAGCTGCTCGCGATCGCCACGCGCGAACACCGACGCCACCAGCAGCAGGAAGGCGAGCGGCAGCATGAAGTTGAAGAAGGCCGCGCTGGGGTTGCGCCAGAAAAGGCGGCGCTCGAAGCGGAACTGGCGCCATGCCAGCAGCGCGCCGCTCACCTCACGGGCTCCTCGGCCGTCAGCTCGAGGTAGACGTCCTCGAGCGTCGGGCGGTTCACTTCGAGCCCCTCGAGGCGCTCTCCGCGGGCGAGCGCCTCGGCGGTCAGGCGGTGCAGCAGCGTGGTCGGGTCGTCGGTCTCGTGCTCCGCGCGGCTGCCGTTCGAGCGGTAGGAGACGCGGTAGCGATCGCGCCCGGCGCCGAGCTCGCCGGGCGCCCCTTGGGCGACCAGCACGCCATCCTTCACAATCGCGACGCGGTCGGCGAGCGCCTGGGCCTCCTCGAGGTAGTGCGTCGTCAGCAGCACGGTCTTGCCGAGCTCGCGCAGCGAGCGCATTGCCGTCCAGGCTGTCCGCCGCGCCGCGGGGTCGAAGCCGGTGGTGGGCTCGTCGAGGAAGACGAGCTCGGGATCGCCGACGAGCGCGAGCGCGAGGTCGAGCCGGCGGCGCTGCCCGCCCGACAGCTCGCGCGCGAAGGCCTCCTCCTTGCCCTCGAGACCGACGAGCGAGATCGTCTCCGACGGGTCGCGCGGCGAGGGGTACATGGCCGCGAAGTGCGCGACGGCCTCCCGCACCCGCACGCGTGGGTAGAAGCCGCCGCCCTGGAGCACGATCCCGAGCCGCCGGCGCAGCTCGGGCTCGGCCCGCTCGGGGTCGTGGCCGAGCACCCGCACGACGCCTCCCGAGCGGCGCCGGTGCCCCTCCAGGATCTCGACAGTCGTGGTCTTGCCGGCGCCGTTCGGCCCGAGCAGACCGAAGACCTCGCCGCGGGCGACCTCGAAGGACACGCCGCGGACCGCCTCCACCGAGCCATAGCTCTTGCGCAGGTCGCGCACGGCGATCGCCGTATCCGTCACGGCTGAGACTATGGCACTCGTGGAAGGCTTCTCCTCTGCCGCACAGGTTCCGCCCTCCGGCCCCCAGCGCCCAGCCGAGGCGGTTGCCCCGGCGCGTATCCGCGTGCCCACCCGCGGCAACCGGCGGCTCGAGGGGCTGATCGAGGCCGTCAACGAGGACGCCCAGGTGAAGGCGTGGTGGCACATGGCGCAGGTCAACGCCAATCGCCTCGGGATGTCGGATCACTCGTGGGTGCACGTCCAGATCGTCTGCAACATCGCGCTCCGGCTCTACCGGCTGCTCGGGCGCCGTGGCGTCGAGCCGGCGATGGTCTCAGACCACGCGATGAGCGCCCGCGACGCCGAGGTCGTGATCGTCGCCGGCTGCCTGCTGCACGACGTCGGCATGTCGATCCACAGGTCGGACCACGAGGCCTACTCGCTCTTCCTCGCCGCCGACAAGCTCGGCGACCTGCTCGCGGACACCTACGCGGAGCCCGAGCGCACCGTCGTGGTCGCGGAGTCGATGCACGCGATCATCGGGCATCGCCGCAGAGGCGAGCCGTTCACGCTCGAGGCCGGAGTCGTGCGCGTGGCCGACGCGCTCGACCTTGCCAAGGGGCGCTCCCGCGTTCCCTTCGAGGCTGGGCGGATGAACATCCACTCACTGTCGGCCGCGGCGATCGACGAGGTGCGAATCGAGGCCGGCGAGGAGCGCGCGGTGCGGATCGAGATCGCGATGAACAACTCCTCGGGGATCTTCCAAGTCGACGAGCTGCTGGCCACCAAGCTGCGCGGGTCTGGGCTCGAGCAGCACGTCGAGGTGATCGCCCGGATCGACGCCGAGCACGAGAAGCGGCTCGTGCCGGTGTTCAGGATCTAGCTGCCGCGCGCTCGTGCTCGCGCATCGCCGCCGCCTTGCGGCGGTCCTTGCGACGGTCGAGCCGACCCTGTACGACGGTGCCGATCAGCGCGACGAGCGGAAAGAAGGCCAGCACGCCGAACGCGAAGAAGGTCACGACGCGGTCGTCCGTCTCGCCGAGCAGGCCCTCACCGTTCTCGGCCAGCGCCGGCGCGGCGACTGCAAGCGCCGTCGCGAGCGTGCACAGGATGGATATCGACAGCCGTGCGCGCACCGTTGCGAAGGGTATCGCCGGCCGGGCCTCTGCGGCGCCGTTAAGCTCGCGCATCGTGGACCCGGAGACGCAGCGCAGCGACGAGCCGCGCGTGCCCCACGAGCCGCTCACGTGCGTGGTCGAGATCCCAATGGGCAGCCGCAACAGGTACGAGTGGGATCACGAGCTTCAGGCGATCAAGCTCGATCGCCTGCTCTTCTCATCCGTCTCCTACCCGACCGACTACGGTTTCATCCCGGACACGCTCGCGCTCGACGGCGACCCGCTCGACGTGATGGTTTGCGTCGCCCAGCCGACGTTCCCGGGCTGCTTGATCGAGGTCAAGCCCGTCGCGCTGCTGCGCATGGAGGACGACCAGGTGGAGGACGACAAGATCCTGTGCGTGCCGCTCGAGGACCCTTCCTGGAGCTGGCTCGAGGACCTCGACGACCTGCCGAAGACCCTCCGGGACGAGATCACCCACTTCTTCTCGATCTACAAGGACCTCGAGCAGAAGGGCGTGACTGTCGACGGCTGGTACGACCGCGACGAGGCGATCGAGGAGATCGGCGCCTCGCGCGCCCGCCACCGCGAGCGCGCGCCGAGCACCGAGTAGGGAAGCCGTCGGGCGAGCCGGGGCCCGCCGCTAGGGTCCGCGGCCGTGTCCGTGCTCGAGGCAGTCGTGCTCGGGATCGTCCAGGGCCTCAGCGAGTTCCTGCCGATCTCGAGCACCGCACACCTGCGCATCGTGCCGGCCGTGCTCGGGTGGGGCGATCCCGGCGCGGCGTTCACCGCCGTCACGCAGCTCGGCACGATCGCGGCCGTGCTGATCTACTTCCGCGCCGACCTCTGGCGCATCTCGCGCGCCTGGCTCGGATCGCTGCGCTCGCCGCGCGGCGACCACGGGATCGACGCTCGCCTCGGCTGGTACATCATCGCGGGCACGGTGCCGATCGCGGTGCTCGGGCTCCTGCTCGAGGATCAGATCGAGACGAGCGCCCGCTCGCTCTACGTGATCGCCGCGGCGCTGATCGCGTTCAGCGCCGTGATGACGCTGTCAGAGCGCGTCGCGACACAGCACCGCAACGTCGACTCGATCCGCCTCCGCGACGGGGTGCTGCTCGGCTTCGCCCAGGCGCTTGCGCTCGTGCCGGGCATCTCGCGCTCGGGGGCGACGATCGCCGCCGGGCTCTTCCTGGGCCTCGACCGGGCCGGGGCAGCGCGCTTCTCGTTCCTGCTCTCGATCCCGGCGATCGTGCTCAGTGGCGTCTTCCAGCTGCTGTCGATCCTCGGGGGCCCCGAGGCGGGCGAGACCGCCCTCGTCCCGCTGCTGCTCGCGACGGTGCTCGCCTTCGTGTCGGGCTACCTCTCGATCGCGTTCCTGCTGCGCTTCCTGGTCAGCCACTCCGTCAACGTCTTCGTCGGCTACCGGGTAGTGCTCGGCGTGATCGTCGTGGTGCTGGTCTCGACCGGGCTGATCTCCTAGCCATCTAATCTCTGGGGCGTGAAGACCGCGCTCAAGTTCGGGGTGGTCGCGCTCGTGGCGCTCGTCTTCGTCGTGCTGCCGGGGGGAGGGCGGGCGCTCGACGTCGCGGCGATGCTGCTGACGGTCGTCTTCTTCGCCGCGATCGCGCTGTTCGGCTTCCGGCTCTACCGGGAGAACCAGCTCACGCTCGACGCGCTCGAGCCGCGCCAGCGGGCGATCCTGTACGGCTCGGTGGCGCTCGCCTTTCTGGTGTTCACCGCCACGAGCCTGCTCTTCGCCGTCGGCCTGCCGGGCGTGTTGATCTGGCTGGCGCTGCTCGGAGGCGCCTCCTACGGCGTCTTCTGGGTGCTCGTGCGCTCGCGCCGCATCGACTGACGAGCCCCGACTGTCACGAGCGCGGCCCGGCGGCGTAACGCGCGGGCATTGAGCCGTCACGCAGCGCGCGGCAGCGTGTGGCGTCATGTCGCCGCGCCCGTCGATCGTGTCCTGCCTGCGCTGCGAGCGCGGTCAGGCGTCCGTCGAGCTTGTCGGCACGCTGCCCGCCGTCCTGCTTGTCGGGCTGGTCGTCTGGCAGCTTGCGCTGGCCGGTCATGCCGCCTGGCTGTGCGCTCACGCGGCGCGCGTCGCTGCGCGCGCCGAGGCGGTCCACGCCGACCCGGAGTCGGCCGCTCGTAGCGCACTGCCGCGGTCGCTTCGGCCGGGGCTGACCGTGGAGCGCAGCGGCCGAACGGGCGCCGTGCGCGTCGAGGTGGCGGTGCCGGTGCCGCTCGACGCGGTCGGGTCGCCGGCGCGTGTCGGCGCGACCGTCGCGCTCGAGGGGGCCTGAGCGTGGCCGAGCGCGAGCGTGGGCAGGCGAGTGTCGAGCTGCTCGGCGGCCTGCCGGCGATGATCGTGCTCGGGCTCTTGTTGCTTCAGCTGCTCGCCGTCGGCTACGCCGCCGTGCTCGCCGGCACGGCGGCCGAGGC
>JACCXP010000233.1 GCA_013696905.1 Thermoleophilaceae bacterium | reverse complement strand
CCGATCCAGCGGTGCTCGTCGACCAGGCTGCGCTGCATGACCGCGATCTGCCCGGCCGGGCCGCCAAAGGTCTGCAGGGAGATCTTGAACCAGGCTCGGGTGGCCTCACGCAACGGCACCACGTCGTCGGCCCGTGGTGTCACGCTCATGCGGGGCTCCGTCCGCTCAGTACCGCCCGCCGCATGTGCTCGTAGACCGCGTCGAAGATCGGGGCGGTCATGGCCAGGACGGTGTCGTCGTCGCGTGAGATCGACAGGGCGCGCAGGATCAGGTCGAACCCGGGGGCCTCGGGAGAGTCGTCCTGCTCATCCTCCAGATCGGCCTCGGGCACGATGCAGGCGATCCGCCACAGCACCGGGTCGGCCAGATCGTAGCGGCGCAGGATCGTCTCGAAGGTGCAGCCCCTGAACCCGGCGAAGCCGAGTCGCTCCAGGTCGGCGCGCGCGGTAGGCGCCGGAGCATCGTGCCGAAGCCCGCGTGCGGTTTGCAAGGGGCCGCAGCCGGACGGTCACCCGGTCAGCGGCCGGACCGGATGGCCGCCCGGTCGGCGGCAGAAGCGGGCGCTCGCCGAGCGTCGTGGCGAGCGGTTAATCGGAAGGGGAACGTTCCGCTTCTTAGGGGCGGCTGGACCGCGAGACCGCGTCGAAGTTGATGCTCGTTTCCGCACCGGCCGGGCTTCGGCAAGACGACGCAGCTCGCCGAGTGGCTGGCCGCGGGACCCGGCCGCCGCCGACCAATGAGGGGTCCGCCGCATGACTGTCGCTCGACCAGGGCGACAACGATCCCGCGTCCTTCTGGACAGGGTCAGCGTCACGAGCCGACCGACGACCAATGTCTAGCCGGGCGAGTCTATTGGGCGGCAGGCAGCCACGTAGCAGGATTCGTGCTACGTTCGGGCCGTGCGCTCGCTTCACGTTCGACTTGACGAGACCTCGTCGGCCGCCCTGGATGTCGTGCGGGCCCAAGGGATGACGGACTCCGAAGCGGTACGTACCGCGCTGCGCGAAGCGGCGGCACGCAGAAGAACCCGTTCTGTCATTCAAGAGGAGGCACGCCGTGTGGCGGCTGACGAGGCCGACCGGGAGGAGATGCGCCTCATTCGCGAGCACATGAGCGAGCTGGCGCCGCTGCCCACGCACTGAGATGGTCAGGGGCGAGGTGTTTCGCCTGCCGCCGCCTCGCGGTGCGCGCGGGCACGAGCGGCGCGGCGCCCGCTACGCGGTTGTCGTGCAGGCCGACGAGCTCCTCGACCTCAGCACCACGCTCGTCGCGCCCACTTCGACGAGTGCGCTCCCGGCGAGCTTCCGTCCGATGATCGCCATCGACGGGCGTGAGACCCGCGTGCTTGTAGAGCAGACCACCGTCGTCGACCCGCAGCGCCTCGGCCGATCGGCGGGACGTCTCGAGGCGCGTGAGCTGCGCGCGGTCGACGAGGCGCTCATCATCGTCCTGGACCTTTGACGCAGCGGTCTCTCGGGAACGTCCGGGCTGCCCGGACTGACAAACGAGGGCGGTCTAAGCCGAAAGATGGACCTCGTGTCGTCCTGGCGACGCGTCGAATACCTTCTCCTCACCGTGGCGGATGCTTCCCACGACCTCACCATCACCGTGACCTGGCAAGCGCGGAGGCGGTCGGCCGCTGCACGGCGACGTTCGAGTCGGATGCTCGCGGGTCTCACGCCGAGCGCATGCTACGAGAGGCGGCCGGCACCGGCACGCTCGGCTTGGTGTCGTCGTGTCGTGGCGGGGACGTTCAGCGCCAGGCCGGGGAGTCGAGAGACCCCGTTGTCGCCGCTCCGTGAGCGCGACGAGCGACCTTTCCCGAGGCGCACATCGGCCTCGCTCCTCAGTCGGGCAGTAGCGGCACGGTCGGGCCCTGGTCGCGGCCGAGGAGCACGGCTCGGCTGATGGCGCCCGAGCCGAAACGGTCACGGACGTCGTCGACTGCGGCGTCGAGAGCAGCCGCCCGCTCGCGATCGAACGGGAGCGCGAGCTGGATCGCGCCGTCGTCGTCGAGGTTGCCGAGCGCGACTCCGACGAGCGTGATGACCTGGCTCTCGATCATCGGCATGGCCGCGGCGAGCAGCGCCCTCGCGGTGGCGAGGATCGTCTGGGTCCGCGCGGTCGCCTCCGGGAGCGTACGCGACCGCGTCGCTCGCGAGAAGTCGTCGAGGCGCAACCGAAGCACGACCGTGCGACAGACGCGCCGGGCTGCGCGCAGCCGGCGGGCGAGCCGGTCGACGAGCGCGACGAGGTCGGCGTCCACGGCGCTCCATGATCTCGGTGAGCGCCCGAGTGCACGCTGCGCCCCGATCGAGCGCCGGCGGCGGCCGACGCGCACCGGGCGGGGATCGCGGTTGTGAGCGAGGGCGTGGAGGTGCCTCCCCGCCGCACGCCCGAGCATCGCTACGAGCGCCGCCTCGGCGAGCCCGGCGACCTCGCCGACCGTCACGATGCCACGCTCGCGCAGCTTCTTGGCGGTGACCGGGCCGACGCCCCAAAGCCGCTCGACCGCAAGCGGGTGCAGAAAGTCGAGCTCGCCGTTGGGCGCCACCACGAGCAGACCATCGGGCTTCGCCACGCCGCTTGCCACCTTGGCGAGGAACTTGGTCCTCGCGACCCCCACCGTGATCGGTAGGTCGACCCGCTCACGGACGTCGCGCCGCAAACGCGCGCCGATCTCCGCCGGCGTGCCGGAGATCCGCTCGAGCCCGCGAACGTCGAGGAAAGCCTCGTCGATCGAGAGCCCTTCGACGAGCGGCGCGGTCTGCTCGAACACCTCGAACACCGCCTTGCTCGCCTGCGCGTAGGCCGACATTCGCGGCTCCACCACGACCGCCCGCGGGCACAACCGGCGGGCCTGCGCACCCCCCATCGCCGTCCGAATGCCGCAGGCCTTGGCCTCGTAGCTCGCGGCGAGCACGACCCCGCCTCCCACGATCACGGGGCGGTTCAGCAGGCGAGGGTCATCGCGCTGCTCGACCGACGCATAGAACGCGTCGAGGTCGGCGTGCAGGATCGTGGCCTCCGCAGACACGAACACATGTTTGCACCTCGCAGCGACGGAATCCTGTGGTGCCGGCTGTGGCTGAACCCCGAGCCATCGCTCTCGAATACCTTGTTGACCCGTGGTGCCTTCACCTCTCAGCCTTCGATGCCGCTCCCAGCGGGCCTTTTGCCTTCACCTCTCAGCCTTCGATGCCGCTCCCAGCGGGCCTTCGCCGACGCATGCTCGTCGTCGGCATCTTCCCGAACGACCGGGCGCTGATCCGCCTGGCCGGCTCGCTGCTCGTCGAGCAGAACGACGAGTGCTGGTCTCGCGGCGCTACCTGTCGGGCGAGTCGATCGCCCTCGTCGTCGAGGACGAGGGCGAGACGGAGCGAGCGGAGGTGCGAGCGCTTCAGGAGGCTTGAGCGGCCTAGGCCCTACTGACGATTCCTCTGTTACACCACGAAACGCGACTTGACTCCGCTCACGCCGGCTCCCCGCAACGCGGCTGCGGTCAGGGCAGCAGCGTAAGCG
>JACCXP010000229.1 GCA_013696905.1 Thermoleophilaceae bacterium | reverse complement strand
CGAACGGGCCCGAGAGGGCTTTTTTTCTGCCCCGAGAACCACACACACCATGCCGCGAGACATTCCACTCCAGAAGACCCGCAACATCGGGATCATGGCTCACATCGACGCCGGCAAGACGACGACGACCGAGCGCATCCTCTTCTACACGGGCCGCACCCACAAGATGGGCGAGGTTCACGAGGGCGCCGCGGTGATGGACTGGATGGAGCAGGAGCAGGAGCGCGGCATCACGATCACCTCCGCCGCGACGACCGCCTCCTGGCGCGATCACCGCATCAACATCATCGACACTCCCGGCCACGTCGACTTCACCGTCGAGGTGGAGCGCTCGCTGCGCGTGCTCGACGGCGCGATCGCCGTGTTCGACTCGGTGGCCGGCGTCGAGCCGCAGTCTGAGACCGTCTGGCGCCAGGCCGACCGCTACGGCGTGCCGCGTCTCGCCTACATCAACAAGATGGATCGCATCGGCGCCGACTTCGGCATGAGCGTGCAGACGATGAAGGATCGCCTGGGAGCGAATCCAATCCCGGTGCAGCTGCCGATCGGTGCCGAAGCCGACCTGCGGGGGATCGTCGACCTAATCAACATGAAGGCGATCATCTACCACGACGATCTCGGTCAGGACTGGACCGTCGAGGACATCCCGGCGGAGCTCCAGGACGACGCGCAGGCGGCCCGCACGACGCTGGTCGAGGCGATCGCCGAGCACGACGACGAGTTGATGGAGGCCTACCTGGCCGACGAGCCGATCGAGGTCGAGCGGGTCAAGGCGGCGATCCGAAAGGCGACGCTCGCGATCACGATGACCCCCGTCCTGTGCGGCTCGTCGTTCAAGAACAAGGGCGTCCAGCCGCTGCTCGACGCCGTCATCGACTTCTTGCCGAGCCCGCTCGACGTGCCCCCGGTCGAGGGTCTCGAGCCGGTCAAGGGCGAGGACGAGGGCCGGCCCGCCACGCGGCCGACCGACGACGACGCGCCCTACTCGGCGCTCGCCTTCAAGGTCATGTCCGACCCCTTCGTCGGCAAGCTCACCTACTTCCGCGTCTACTCGGGCAAGCTCCAGGCCGGCGCGCGGGTGCTGAACTCGGCGACCGGGCGCACGGAGCGCATCGGTCGCATCCTGATGATGCACGCGAACCACCGTGAGGAGCAGGACGAGGTCTACGCGGGGGACATCGCTGCCGGAGTCGGCCTCAAGCAGACCTCGACCGGGGACACGCTGTGCGCGCCCGACGCGCCGATCGTGCTCGAGACGATCAACTTCCCGGAGCCGGTCGTGCACGTCTCGATCGAGCCCAAGACGCGCGCCGATCAGGAGAAGATGTCGGTTGCGCTCGCGCGCCTCGCGGAGGAGGACCCGACGTTCCGGGTGCGCAGTGACGAGGAGACCGGCCAGACGCTGATCTCTGGGATGGGCGAGCTGCACCTCGAGGTGATCGTCGATCGCATGCGGCGCGAGTTCAACGTCGAGGCAGGCGTCGGGCGGCCCCAGGTGGCCTACCGCGAGACCGTTCGCGGCGAGGCGCGCAAGGTAGAGGGCCGCTTCATCCGCCAGACGGGAGGCTCGGGCCAGTACGGGGTCGTCTACATCGACCTCGAGCCCGCGCCCGGCGAGGGCTTCGAGTTCGTCAACAAGATCCGGGGCGGCTCCGTGCCGTCCGAGTTCATCCCCGCCGTCGAGAAGGGCATCGAGGAGGCGCTCGAGACTGGCGTCAAGGCGGGCTACCCGATGCTCGACGTGCGCGCGACGCTCACAGACGGCAAGTACCACGACACCGACTCCTCGGAGATCGCCTTCAAGATCGCAGGCTCGTTGGCACTCAAGGAGGCGGCCAAGCGCGCGAAGCCCGTGCTGCTCGAGCCGGTGATGGCGGTCGAGGTCGTCACGCCGCAGGAGTTCCTCGGTGACGTGATCGGCGACCTCGCCCGGCGCCGCGGCCGCATCGAGGAGCAGGAGCCGCGCGGCAACGCGCTCGCCGTCAAGGCGAGCGTCCCGCTGTCGGAGATGTTCGGATACGTGACCGACCTGCGGTCGAACACGCAGGGGCGGGCGGCGTACTCGATGCAGTTCGACCGCTACGAGGAGGTCCCGAACAACATCGCGACCGAGATCGTCGAGCACCGCACCGGAGCGACGTCGGCGGCGGCCGCGTAGCGAGTATGTTTCAGGGGTTCGCCTCCGAGCGGACCCGACGAGCACCAGAATCAGTTCCCGAAAGGAGCAAACAGCAGTGGCCAAGGAGAAGTTTGAGCGCGACAAGCCGCACGTGAACGTCGGCACCATCGGTCACATCGACCACGGCAAGACCACGCTCACCGCGGCCATCACCAAGGTGCTGTCCGAGAAGTACGGCGGGCAGGCCAGCTCCTTCGAGGAGATCGACAACGCTCCCGAAGAGAAGGCGCGCGGCATCACAATCGCGACCTCTCACGTGGAGTACGAGACCGAGAATCGCCACTACGCGCACGTCGACTGCCCCGGGCACGCCGACTACGTGAAGAACATGATCACGGGCGCCGCGCAGATGGACGGCGCGATCCTGGTTGTCTCGGCCGCGGACGGTCCAATGCCCCAGACGCGCGAGCACATCCTGCTCGCCCGCCAGGTCGGCGTCCCCTACATGGTGGTCTTCCTGAACAAGGCCGACATGGTCGACGACGAGGAGCTGCTCGAGCTCGTCGAGGTCGAGGTGCGCGAGCTGCTCTCCGAGTACGAGTTCCCTGGTGACGACATCCCGTTCATCACCGGCTCGGCGCTGCGGGCGCTCGAGGGCGATGCCGAGCACACCGCGAAGATCGTCGATCTCGCAGCGGCGCTCGACACCTACATCCCAGAGCCCGAGCGGGCGCTCGACCAGCCCTTCCTGATGCCTGTCGAGGACGTCTTCTCGATCACCGGCCGCGGCACCGTCGCGACCGGGCGGATCGAGCAGGGCGTCGTCAACACCGGCGAGACGGTCCAGATCGTGGGCATCACGCCCGAGGTCTCGAGCACGGTCGTCACGGGCGTCGAGATGTTCCGCAAGATCCTCGACCAGGGGCAGGCCGGCGACAACGTCGGCTGCCTGCTCCGCGGCGTCAAGCGCGAGGACATCCAGCGCGGCCAGGTGCTCTGCAAGCCGAACTCGATCACCCCGCACACGAAGTTCAGGGCCGAGGTCTACTGCCTGAAGAAGGAGGAGGGCGGTCGCCACACGCCGTTCTTCAACGGCTACCGGCCCCAGTTCTACTTCCGCACGACGGATGTGACGGGGGTGGCCAACCTGCCCGAGGGCACCGAGATGGTCATGCCCGGCGACAACGTGCAGATGGAGATCGAGATGATTCAGCCGATCGCCATGGACCAGGGCCTGCGCTTCGCCATCCGCGAGGGCGGGCGCACCGTCGGATCAGGGGTGGTGACCGAAGTAATCGAGTAGGGACGGCGTAGCTCGACAAGAGCACCCGGGGGCGGGCCGCAGCTTTGGGCCCGCCCTCTCACACGTCCCGAGGATCCACTCCCATGGCAACTCTCACCCAGAACAAGATTCGCATCCGGCTCAAGGCCTACGACCACTCGGCGATCGAGACGGCGGCGCGCGAGATCGTCGAGACGGCGCAGCGCACCGGGGCGACGGTCTCAGGTCCGGTGCCGCTGCCGACCGAGAAGAACGTCTACTGCGTGATCCGCAGCCCGTTCAAGGACAAGGATTCGCGCGAGCACTTCGAGATCCGCACGCACAAGCGCCTGATCGACATCCTCCAGCCGACGCCGAAGACCGTCGACTCGCTCCAGCGCCTGGACCACCTGCCGGCCGGCGTGGACATCCAGATCCAACTGGTCTGATGGCCGCATTGCTCGGCAAGAAGCTCGGGATGACGCAGGTGTTCCAGGAGGACGGCCGCGTCGAACGCGTGAGCGTGGTCGAGGCCGGTCCCTGCCCGGTGACCGCCGTGCGGACGTTCGACCGCGACGGCTACGAGGCCGTGCAGCTCGCCTACGGCGAGGTCAAGGAGCGAAAGCTCACCAAGGCCGAGCTCGGGCACCTGAAAAAGGCAGACGCACCGCCGATGCGCCACGTGGTCGAGTTCCGCGACGAGGCCGGCGAGCTTCAGCTAGGCGAGACGGTGACCGTCGAGGCGTTCGAGAAGGGACAGAAGGTCAAGGTCTCCGGCACCTCCAAGGGCAAGGGCTTCCAGGGCACGGTCAAGCGCCACAACTTCGCCCGCGGTCCTGTCACCCACGGCTCGCACAACACGCGCGCGCCAGGCTCGATCGGAGCCTCGGCCACTCCCTCGCGCGTCTTCAAGGGGATCCGAGGCCCGGGCCAGATGGGCAACGCGCGGGTGACCCAGCGCGGCCTCGAGGTGGTCGACGTCGTCGCCGAGCAGAACCTGCTCCTGCTGCGGGGCTCCGTGCCGGGCCCGCGGGGCGGGACCGTCGAGATCAGGACGGACCGCTGATGGCCGCGCAGGCGCCGATGCTCGGCAAGTCCGGCCAGGCTGCCCTCGACGAGGCGGTCTTCGGCGAGCCCTTCCACCCGTCGCTCGTGCATGAGGCCGCCCGAGCCGAGCTGAACGCCCGCCGCCGGGGCACCTCGTCCACGAAGACCCGCGGCGAGGTCGCCATGACGGGCGCCAAGGCGTGGCGGCAGAAGGGCACCGGTCGCGCCCGCGCGGGGGCGCTCTCGACCCCGCAGCGGATCGGCGGCGGCATTGCCTTCGGCCCCCAGCCCCGCCACTACACGGTCAAGGTCAACCGCAAGGCACGCCGGCGCGCCCTGCGCGCAGCGCTCTCGGTGCACGCCGAGCGGGGGTCGCTGGCGGTGCTGGATCCCGCGAGCTTCGATGCTCCCTCGACCAAGCGCGCGGTCGAGACGCTGACGGACTTCGGCGAAGGACGCGGTCACACGCTCGTAGTGACCGCCTTCGAGGGCGAGGAGAACACGGTCAAGTCGTTTCGCAACCTGCAGCGTGTCTCGGTCCTACCGGTACACGCCGTCGGCGTGGCCGACGTGATCGGCGCCGCCCGGCTGGTGCTGACCCAGGTCGCGCTCGACCACCTGAGCGCGCTCGCCGGCACGCGCGAGCGCGAGGCCGGCTCGTGAACGCGCGCAGCGTCCTGATCCGTCCGGTCGTCCCCGAGAAGAGCTACGCGCTGCTCGGCGCGAACAAGTACACGTTTCGGGTGCACCCCACGGCGCACAAGACGCAGGTGCGCCAAGCCGTCGAGGAGATCTTCGGCGTGCGGGTGCTCGAGGTGCGCACGATGAGCGTCAAGTCGAAGCCCAAGCGGCGCGGCTACAGCGCCGGGCGCACGCGCGAGTGGAAGAAGGCGATCGTGGAGCTGCATCCCGACGACTCGATCGAGCTCTTCGAGGGCTACACGGACGAGGCGGGCGAGTAGCGCATGGCGATTCGCAAGCACAAGCCGACGAGCCCCGGGCGCCGGTTCTCGACCTGGTCCGATCGTGTCGAGGTCACGCGCTCCGAGCCCGAGAAGCGGCTGGTCGAGGGGCTCACGAAGAGCGGCGGCAGGAACGCCTACGGGCGGATCACCTCGCGCCACCGCGGCGGCGGAGCGAAGCGCCGTTATCGCCGCGTCGACTTCAAGCGCCTCAAGGACGGGATACCCGCCCGCGTGGCCACAATCGAGTACGACCCCAATCGCAGCGCATACATCGCCCTGCTTCACTACGCCGACGGCGACAAGCGCTACATCCTCGCGCCACGGCGCCTCCAGGTCGGGGCGACGGTGGCCTCCGGTCCCGAAGCGGACATCACGGTCGGCAACTGCCTGCCGCTGCGAAACATCCCGACCGGCACGATCGTCCACAACGTCGAGCTGACGCCGGGCCGCGGCGGACAGATGGGTCGCTCGGCCGGCACCGAGATCCAGGTCGTCGCAAAGGACGGCGGCCGGGCGACGCTGCGCCTGCCCTCGGGCGAGACGCGCACCGTCTCGGTCGAGTGCCGCGCGTCGATCGGGGGAATCGGGAATGCCGATCACCAGAACGTCGACATCGGAAAGGCCGGTCGCAACCGTCATCTCGGCAAGCGCCCGCAGACCCGCGGCACCGCGATGAACCCGGTCGATCATCCCCACGGCGGTGGCGAGGGCTCTACCACGGCCGGGCGCCACCCCGTCACGCCCTGGGGCGTGCCGACGCTCGGCTACCCGACCCGCAAGAAGAACAAGCCGTCCGACCGCTACATCATCAGGCGCAAGCGGCGCGGCAAGAGGCGATAGGAACCGATGTCCCGCTCATCCAAGAAGGGCCCGTGGGTCGAGGATCGCCTGATGGGCCGCATCGAGGCGATGAACTCCGCGGGCGAGCGCCAGATGATCAGGACCTGGTCACGGGCGTCGACGATCTTCCCGGAGATGGTCGGCCATACGATCGCCGTGCACGACGGGCGCAAGCACGTGCCGGTGTTCATCTCCGAGTCGATGGTCGGCCACAAGCTCGGTGAGTTCGCCCCCACGCGACTCTTCCGTGGCCACGCCGGCGGCGACCGGGCGAGGATGCGATGAGCCCGCAGCCGCCCCGCACCGACGAGCCCGACGAGCCGCCGGCGCCGGATCCCGTGCCGGGGGAGCCCGAGGCCACCGAGCCCGAGCCGGTCGAGGCGAGCGTCCCCGAGGCCGCGGACCCTCAGCAGACCGCCACCGAGGCGCCGCGGAAGCCCTCCCGCCGGCGGCGCGCCGCTGAGACGACCGCGCCGCGTCCGGCTCCAGCCCCGACGCGCCGGCGCGCGAGCGGCGACGAGGCGGTGACCGTGCGTGCGCAGGCGAAGTACGTGCGCACGGCTCCGCGCAAGGTCCGCCTGGTGGTCGACCACATCCGCGGCAAGTCGGTCGAGGAGGCGCGAGCGATCCTGACGCACACACCGCGAGGCGCGGCGAAGGACGTGCTTGGCCTGCTCAACTCGTGCGTCGCGAACGCGGAGAACAACCACGAGCTGGGCGCCGACGAGCTGAGGATCGAGCGTGCGTACGTCGACGAGGGCCCGACGCTCAAGCGCTACCGTCCTCGTGCACAGGGGCGGGCAACCCGCATCCGCAAGCGCACGAGCCACATGACCATCCTCCTCACCAACAAGGAGTAGCCGACCAGCATGGGACAGAAGGTCCACCCCGAGGCACAGCGAGTCGGCTACATCCACGACTGGAAGTCGACCTGGTTCAACGAGCGCGACTTCGCCGACTACGTGCTCGAGGACGTCCACATCCGCGATCACATCGAGAACAAGCTCTCCCACGCGGGCCTGTCGAAGATCACGATCAAGAAGAACGCGAACGACGTCGAGGTCAACATCCACACGGCGCGTCCCGGGATCGTGATCGGCAAGTCGGGCACCGAGGTCGACGCGCTGCGGCGCGAGCTTCACCGCATGACCAGCAAGGCGGTCAAGGTGAACATCCTCGAGATCAAGCGCCCCGAGCTCGACGCGAAGCTCGTCGCGCAGTCGATCGCCGAGCAGCTCCAGAACCGCGTCGCCTTCCGCCGCGCGATGAAGCGCTCGCTGACGTCTGCGATGCGCTCGGGGGCGAAGGGCGTGAAGGTGCAGGTGTCGGGTCGCCTCGGCGGTGCCGAGATGGCGCGCACCGAGGGCTACCCCGACGGTCGCGTGCCGCTGCACACGCTGCGCGCCGACATCGACTACGGCTTCTTCGAGGCCCGCACCACCTTCGGGCGGATCGGCGTCAAGGTCTGGATCAACAAGGGCGAGATCATGCCGTCGGGCTTCGCCCAAGACCTCACGCAGATGGACGCGCCGCAGCAGTCATCGGGCGGCGGGCGCGGCGGCGGTCGCGACGGCGGCGGTCGCGGCGGTCCCGGTGGCCCTGGCGGTCGTGGCGGTCCCGGTG
>JACCXP010000210.1 GCA_013696905.1 Thermoleophilaceae bacterium | reverse complement strand
TCTGATTTACAACTCGGTCGACGAGCAGAACGGCGAGAAGTCGGCCGCGACACGTCGTCAGCTCGTGGCCGGCACCGCCGCGACGTTCGGCAGCATGGGCCTGCTCGGCCTCGTCTCTGACGCCGAGGCGGCCGACGCCACGGCATCCGAGCACCGCGAGGATCCGGAGACGATCCTCAACGTCGCCGCGACCGCCGAGGTGCTCGCGACGATCGTCAACACGGTCGGCGGCAACCAGCCCCAGAGCTTCTTCGCCAACCTGCCCGGTGACCGCGAGGGCGCGGTCACGCGGCGCAACGTGCGCGCGGCGGCCCGTGAGGAGCTGATCCACTACAACGTGCTCACGAGCCTTGGCGCGAAGCCCCTCACCAAGACCATCTACGTGCCGAACGCCTACCTCCAGAACTCGACGAACTTCCTGACTGCGCTCGAGATCGGCGATCAGATCTTCGTCAACGCGTACCTGCTTGCGACGACGGTGTTCGCAAACCGCACAAGGGTCCGGCCCGGGATGCGCGGGCGCCTCGCCCGCATCGCGTCGGAGTTCTGCGGCGTCGAGGCCGTCCACCGCGCCGTCGCTCGCCAGTCGCTCGGCAAGCTCGGCAACGACCGCGTCTTTCTGCGCTACTCGCAGGGCGAGGACGCTCGCCCGGCGATCGCCGGCAACCCGAACCGGGCCGGCTTCCGCCGCATCTCGAGCGCGGTCACGCAGCTGCAGCGAGCCGGCTTCGGCTTCGGCAAGGAGGGCTCCATGCCGGGCACGCGGTTCGAGTTCGACACCGTGCGTCGCAACACGCCGGACGACCAGGACCTGAGCACGCGCACGCCGCGCTAGCTTCCTCGCCGGCCGGGCGCCGCTGCTGGGGCGGCGTCCGGAACGGCTCAAGGGCCACGCGTCGGTCCGGGCGGAAAGTCCCGGAAGTGATCCGTTTCCGCCGCCGCGCCGATCTAACTCTGTAAATAGGCGGGCATGGGCCCGACCGCGTACCAAGGAGAGATATGAGCGAAGCGCTCAACATGATCTACGGATCGATCGACGAGCAGAACGCCGACAAGTCCGCCGCCACCAGGCGTCAGCTCGTCGCCGGCGCCGGTGCCGCCATCGGCGGGATGGGCCTGCTCGGGCTCGCCCAGGACGCCGACGCGGCAACCGCGAACGCGTCGAAGCACAGCGTCGATCCGCAGGAGCTGCTGAACGTCGCCGCCACCGCCGAGGTGCTCGCGACGATCGTCAACACGGTCGGCGGCAACCAGCCCCAGAGCTTCTTCGCCGGGCTGCCCGGCGACTCGAACGGCGCAGTCACCCGGCGCAACGTCCGCGCGGCCGCGCGTGAGGAACTGATCCACTACACGGTCCTCACCGACGCCCTCGGCGCGAAGCCGCTGGCTACGACGATCTTCGTGCCGAACGCCTACCTCCAGAACGCGACGAACTTCCTCACCGCGCTCGAGATCGGCGACGAGATCTTCGTCAACGCCTACCTGCTGGCCGTCACCGTCTACGCGCATGCGAGCCCGAAGCGGATCGGTGGCACCCTGCGGGGCCAGTTCGCCCGCACCGCCGCCGAGTTCTGCGGCGTCGAGGCGGTGCACCGCGCCGCCGCGCGCCAGTCGCTCGGCAAGCTCGGCAACGACCGTGTCTTCCTGCGCTACTCGCAGCCCGAGGATGCGACGCCGGCGATCGCCAACAACCCGCACCAGATCGGATTCCGCACCCCCGGCGCGGCGGTGGCGCAGCTGCAGGCAGCGGGCTTCGGCTTCGGCAAGCAGGGCACGATGCCGGGCACGGCGTTCGACTTCAACACCGTGCGCAACCAGACGCCGACCGTCGACGCGATCCGCGCCGAGAACGGCCCCGCCGTCGGGGGCTTGAGCACGCTCACGCCGCGCTGAGGCCGACCGCCTCGTCGTAAGGCGACTGACCTACCACGCGAGAGCCGCCTGCGGGCGGCTCTCGTCGTTGCCGGGCGCGCCACGGGCGACCAGGGGCACGGCACTAGTCTGCCCGGATGTTGATCGCGGTCGTCGCCGACACCCATCTGCCCCGCGGCCGCCGGGCACTGCCCAAGCGTTGCGTCGCTCGCCTCGCGGGGGCCGATCTGATCCTCCACGCCGGGGACTTCGTGGCTCCCGAAGTGCTCGAGCGGCTCGAGTCGCTCGGCCCGCCGGTGGCCGCCGTCCGCGGGAATGTCGACGCGCCCGGGCTCCAGGTCAGGCTGCCGCTGGCGCGGACGGTCGACGCCGACGGCGCGCGGATCGCGATCGTCCACGACGCCGGTCGCGCCGCCGGGCGCCTCGAGCGGCTGCGCGCGCGGTTCCCCGACGTGGCGGCGGTGGTGTTCGGGCACTCTCACATCCCGCTGCACGAGGAGCGCGACGGCTTTCAGATCTTCAACCCCGGCAGTCCCACCGACCGCCGCCGCCAGCCCCGCCACACGATGGGGATCGCCGAGGCGGCCGCCGGCGCGCTGCGCTTCGAGCACCTGGCCCTGGACTAGATCCAGATGGACCTCGACGTCCTGTTCCTCGGCACCGCCGGCTCGCTGCCGAGCGCGCGCCGGGGGCTGCCGGCGACGCTCGTCCGGCGCGGAGGCGACGCGCTGCTGTTCGACTGTGGAGAGGGCACCCAACGCCAGCTACTTCGCTCCTCAGGCCTCGTCGATCTCGAGCACATCTTCCTCACGCACATGCACGCCGACCACGTGCTGGGGCTGCCGGGCATGGTCAAGACCTTCGGGCTGCGGGGCCGCGAGCTGCCACTGAGCGTCTACGGGCCACCCGGCCTCAAGACCCTGTTCCAGCTGCTGCGGCCCTTGATCGGGCGCATGCCCTACGAGCTGCGGCTGCGCGAGCTCGAGCCGAACGAGCCCGTCGCCTACGACGGCTACCTGGTGGCTCCGTTCGCCGTCGAGCACCGCGTCCCGGCGTACGGCTACGCGCTCGTCGAGCGCGATCGCCCGGGTCGCTTCGACGAGGCCCGCGCCCGCGAGCTGGGCGTGGCGCCGGGTCCGGACTTCGGCCGCCTGCAGCGGGGCGAGCCCGTGGAGGGCCGCCTCGGCGAGGTGCGCCCGGAGCAGGTCCTCGGGGCGGCCCGGCGCGGGCGCAAGGTCGTTCTGACCGGTGACACTCGACCGGCAGAGGTCACCCGCGCTATGGCGCACGAGGCCGATCTGCTCGTCCACGAGGCGACCTTCAGCGGGGACGATGCGGCGCGCGCGCGTGAGACCAGCCACTCGACCGCGGCCGAGGCCGCGGAGCTCGCGGCCGCCGCCCGGGTCGCGCTGCTCGCGCTCACGCACGTCTCGCCCCGCTACGGGGGGTCAGAGCTGCGTGACGAGGCGCGGGCGATCTTCGAGCGGACGATCGTTCCGCGCGACTTCGATCGCGTCGAGCTGCCCTTTCCGGAGCGCGGCGAGCCCGTGCACAGACGTCGCGAGGAGCTCGCGGCGGCGCGCGGCGGGCGGGAGCACGCCGGCTAGGTCCTGGCCCCCTGCTAGCCTCGCCGACGGCTCCTTTAACCCGGTCCCGTGAGGCCAGGAAGGATCAGGCTGATGGAAGAGAGGATCGTCCTCGACTTCGAGGAGATGCGGCGGACGCTCGTACGCATCGCTCACGAGATCGTCGAACGGACGGGCGGGGAGGACGTCGCCCTCGTCGGCATCCATCGCCGCGGCGCCGTGGTCGGGCGGCGGCTCCACGGGCTCGTCTCCGAGCTGCTCGGAGACCCGGTTCCGTTCGGGGAGGTCGACATCTCGTTCTACCGCGACGACCTCTCGATGCGCGCTTCCCACCCGCTGGTCGCGGCCTCGGCGGTCGACTTCCCCGTCGAGGCCCACACGATCGTCCTCGTCGACGACGTCCTCTACACCGGCCGCACGGTCAGAGCGGCAATCGACGCCCTGTTCGACTACGGGCGCCCGCGGCGCGTGCAGCTCGCCGTGCTCGCCGACCGCGGCCACCGGGAGCTGCCATTCCGGCCCGACTACGTCGGCAAGAACCTCCCCACGGCCCGCTCCGAGCACGTCAAGGTGCGCGTCGAGGAGATCGACGGAGTCGACGAGGTGGCGCTCTCGCAGCGCGCGGAGGTGCCGGCGTGACGCGCAGCCTGCTGTCGATCGACGACCTCTCGCGGATGGACATCGAGCGCATCCTCGGCCGCGCGGAGAGCTTCGCCGAGGTCGCGGGACGAGAGGTCAAGAAGGTGCCGACGCTGCGCGGTCGCACCGTTATCAACCTCTTCTACGAGTCCTCGACGCGCACCGCCTCCTCATTCGAGATCGCCGCCAAGCGCCTCTCGGCCGACCTCGTCAGCGTCAGGGCGGCCGGTTCCTCGGTCGACAAGGGCGAGTCGCTAAAGGACACGATCCAGACGCTGTCCGCCTACGACCCGGCGGTGATCGTGATCCGCTCGCCCTACGCGGGCGCCGCGGCGCTCGTGGCCCGCTGGTCCGCCGCCGCGGTCGTGAACGCCGGCGATGGCAAGCGCGAGCATCCGACGCAGGCGCTGCTCGACGTCTATACGCTGCGCCGGCGCCTCGGCTCGCTCGACGGGCTAAAGGTCTGGATCGTCGGCGACGTGCTGCACTCGCGCGTCGCGCGCTCGAACGTGCTGGCGTTCGGGCGCATGGGCTGCGAGGTCACGGTCTGCGGCCCGCCGACGCTGATCCCGCGCGAGGTGGAGTCGCTCGGCTGCCGCGTGCGTCACTCACTCGACGATCTCGGCGAGGCCGACGTGATCTACGCCCTGCGCATGCAGCACGAGCGGATGGAGGGCTCGTTCGTCCCGTCGCTGCGCGAGTACGCAGCGCGCTTCCAGATCCACGCGCGACGGCTCTCGCCGCGCCAGTTGCTGATGCACCCCGGTCCCGTCAACCGTGGCGTCGAGCTCTCGGCCGAGGTGATCGACTCGCCGCAGGCGCTGATAATCCCCCAGGTCGAGTCGGGCATCGTCGTGCGCATGGCGGTGCTGTTCGACCTGCTCGCCGGGGGTGGCGGCCGTGCCGCGCCCGAGCCGCAGGCGCAGGCGACGGCCGCGGAGCCCCAGCCGGCGTGAGCGCGCCTGACGCCGCGCTCGAC
>JACCXP010000202.1 GCA_013696905.1 Thermoleophilaceae bacterium | reverse complement strand
CCACGCGCTCGGCGACGCCGAGCGAGCGGGCGAGCCGGCGCAGGCGCCGCGCGACCGGATCGGAGTCGAGCCGCGCGGCCTCGGGCCCGCCGGCGATCACGAGCTCCGCGCCGGGCAGCTGAGCGAGCGCCGTGATCGCGTTGCCGACGCCCTTTCGCTCGACCAGTCGCCCGACGACGACGATCCGCGCGCGACCCTCGCGCCTGGGTTCGCGCGGCCCGGCCGGACCGAAGAGCGACAGGTCGACACCGCACGGGATCACGCTTACGCGCCGGCGGTCGGCGCCGAGGCGCAGCAGCTCGAAGACCTCGTCGGTACAGGTCGCGACGATCCGGTCCGCCGACGCGGCGAGCTCGCGCTCCTCTCCCAGCCGGCTCGCCGGGCTCGTGTCCTTGCCGCCCTGGTGGCGGCGCTTGACGACGCCGAGCGCGTGGAAGGTGTGAACGACTGGCGTGCCGCGCGCGGCCTCGAGCGCGGCCATGCCCGACATCCAGAAGTGCGAGTGCACGACGTCCGGCTCACGCGCGGCGAAGCGGCCGGCGAGGCGAGCGGCGAACTCCTCCATGTGCGGCAGCAGCTCGTCCTTCGGCAGCTGGCGCGGCGGGCCGGCGTCGACGTGGTCGACCACCACGCCGGGCGCGAGCGCCACGCGGCGCGGCAGCAGGGGGTCGTCGCGGCGCGTGTGCACGACCACCTCGGCCCCCGTCCTCGCAAGCGCCGTCGCGAGCGCGGCGACGTGGACGTTCTGGCCGCCTGCGTCGACGCCTCCGAGCGCGGCGAGCGGGCTCGCGTGCTCGGACACCATCGCGACCTTCAAGTCGCCACCTCCTCGAGCAGGTCGTCCCAGTCGGCGAGGAAGCGCCGGAGCCCGTAGCGCGCGAGCGCGGCCTCGCGCGCGGCGACCCCGCGCGCCCGCGCCTCCTCGGGCTCGGCGACGAAGCGGCGCAGGCCGCTTCGCAGCTCGTCGACACGGGTCGAGACGACCCCGGCCTCGGCCGGCACGGCCTCGGGCACCTCGGTCGTCGCGAGCGCGACGACGGGCATCCCGATCTGCATCGCCTCGATCAGCGACAGCCCGAGCGAGGTCCAGCGGATCGGGTGCAGGTACACGCGGCGGCGTGCCATCTCGTCGTGCAGGTCCTCCTGGCGCACGTCGTCGATGCCGCCGACGGCGGCGGCATCGATCCCGAACAGGTCCATCGGCACCTCGGAGGAGAGGCGCTCGAGCAGGTCCGTGCCGGTCACGCGACCGCGACGGCGGGCCTCGTTGACCACGACCGCGGAGCGCTCGAGCTCGCCCGTGTAGCGGTAGCCCGGGTCGACGATGCCGTGCTCGATCACCCGCGTGGCGGTCGAGCCCGCGTCCCAGAAGAGATCGTTGAAGTAGGTCACGTGCACGAGCGTGAGATCGGAGCGGTCTGCGGCGGGGTGGCGCATGTCGGCGATCCGGCCCTGCGGCGCGTTGTGCTCGACGTAGACGGCCGGCAGGTCGCGACCGGGGCGGCGCCCGCCGAGCCAGCGCTCGGCGAGTCCGTCGAGCTCCTCGGGGCGCTGGAGCACGATCACATCGACATCGGCCTCTGCGGCCTCCGTAGCGCTCACCTCACGGGCCTGCTCGGGCCAGACGTAGGTCTGCGCCCGGCCGCGTCCCTCGGGCCCACGCCCGGCGACGACCGGCACGAGGTAGTCGTGCTTGCCGTGCACGAACGCCGTCGTCCACGCGCCGTGGACGTGCCAGAGCAGGATCCTCACAGGGCCACCGCCGCTCGAGCCGCGGCGCGCGGCAGCGGGGCGAGGCGGGCGAGCGCCGACAGGACCTGCTCGACCTCGACGCCCTCGACGCAGGGATGGCCCGCCACCGGGCACTCGCGCGCGCGGCAGCCTGCGCAGGGCACGTCGACGTAGAGCAGCTCGTGGGCGACCCGCCAGGGGCGCCAGCGCACGGCCGGCACGGTCGGTGCGAAGAGCGACACGACCGGGGTGCCGACCGCGGCGGCCAGGTGCGCTGGGCCGGTGTTGGCCACCACCACGGCCTCGGCGCGCTCGAGCACGGCAGCCAGCTCGTCGAGCGACGTGGCGC
>JACCXP010000190.1 GCA_013696905.1 Thermoleophilaceae bacterium | reverse complement strand
ACACGCGGCAGAGGGTGAGGCGCCACAGGGAGCATGTGCGGCTGACCGACGCCAGCAGGCCGAAGCGCGCCAGCGCGACGACGAGATCGTCCTTCAGCTCCTCGTGGACGGTCTGGAGCTCGTGTCGACCCTCGTCCGCGACGTGCACGCCGTCGCCCTCGCGAAACCCCTCGACGAACCACTTGAGCCTGCGGAGCGGCAATCCGAGGATCCAGCCGGGGACGCGCTTGCGGTCGGCGTCGAAGCCGAGCCGCTCGAGCAGCCGCAGCAGGAGCTTCGAGTGGACGGACAGGCGGGCAGGGCGAGCGCCGGGCGCGCTCACAACCCGCAGGCCAAGCTCGCCCTCGATCACCGCGGTCGCGCGCGCGAGCAGCGAAGCGTCACCGCCGATGGTCAGATACGCGGCGCGGGCACCCTCGTGCCAGGAGCCCTTGGCCACCCACAGGCCGAGCAGCCAGAGCAGCTCGTCGGTCAGGGGGATCGTCGCGGGCAGCGCGACGTCTCGGCCGCTGGAGCGAAGCCGCACGCGCGCTCCCTCCGGCACCGCCGCGCCGAACCGCCGCAGGGCCGGAAGCGGCACGCGCCCCGTGTGCCGCATCTGGACGATCTTCGTCCAGGCGTCACTGCGCCGGCTCGGTTTCGCGTGGCGGCGTTCGGAGGCGAGCAGCCCGAGCAGGTCGTGCCGGTGCTCCCAGGCAAGCGGCCCGAGGTCTGGGTGCTCGACGAGGAGGTCCCACGGGTCGCCCTCGCAGTGGCGCCAGACCTCGAGCATGCTGGCCTCGCGCCGGTCGCGCTCGGGCACGCGGAGCCTGCGTGCGACGGCCACCCGCTCGCCGGCCTCGAGCTCGTCGACGGGGCGGGCCTCCGGCTCGCCCGCGGGACCCTCGACGAAGATGGAGTGGTCGCCCGTCACCCTGATCGAGCGGCCGTAGCGCGTGCTGACCTCGTAGCAGCGTGCGCTTGTGCCGTGCTCGAGCAACACCGTCGCGGGCGAGGCCGCCAGATCCCCGCCAGGGCCGAAGGCGGGCACGCTGTAGCCCTCGAGCGGATACTCGGTTGCCTCGATCGGAGCGGCATCGGACCCGCGGCCGTGCGGCGCGTAGGCGGCCGCCGGCGAGTACGCGCTCAGGCGCTCGGCGAGCTGGGACACCGGCTCGCGCCGGAGCTCGGTGCCGTCGTCGTAGAGCACCTGCTCGTCGGCCAGGATCGAGTTGAAGATCCTCACGATCGCCGTGTCCACCCCCTGCTGGCGCCGGTAGGCCATCGTCAGCGCCTCGGCGTAGCGCTTGGCCTCGTCGTAGACGCCGCGTGGGCCGATCGGGTTGACGTTGCCCCAGTAGGTCTCCGGCTGAGGGTGGACCAAGGGGTCGCCGTATACCTCGGAGGTCGACGCGAGCAGGAAGCGGGCGCGCTTCGCCTTGGCGAGGCCGAGCGCGTTGTGGGTTCCGTAGGCGCCGACCTTCAGCGTGTGCAGCGGCAGCCGTGCGTAGTCGATCGGACTCGCCGGCGAGGCCATGTGGTAGACGAAGTCGAGCGGCTCGTCGACCTCGAAGTGGCTCGTGATGTCGACCATCATGAAGCGGAACCTCGCTTCGTCGCGGATGTGGTCGATGTTGCGCAGGGATCCCGTCTCGACGTTGTCGACGCAGATCACGCGGTGACCGCGCTCGATCAGCCGGTCGCACAGGTGAGAGCCGAGGAAGCCGGCTCCGCCGGTGACGAGGCTGGTGGGCATCGGGCGAAGTTACCAGCGTGCGTGGCGCCCGCGCCTAGCATTGCCTTCGTGCGGGGGCGGGAGCGCAGCGATGGGGCCGGTCCCCGCATAGGCCTCGTCGTCGGCGGCGATGCGGAGAACCCGGCGGCCTGGTCGGGCGTTCCAGCCGGCGTGCTCGGCGGGTTGCGCGAGGCCGGCGTGGAAGTCGTGCCCGTGCGCGCGGCGCTTTCGCCGCGCCTCGGCCGCGTGACGCTCCGCGCGCTGACGCTCAGGCACACCCGGCTCGGCCTCGGCTCGCCGCGCGCCCGCATCGCCGCAGGCCGGCGCTTCGCCGTGGTGAGCCCGCAGATGGTGGCGTTGCGCGGGCGAGCCGTCCGCGCCAACCTGCGGCGGGCAGGGGGGCTCGACGGGCTCGTGCAGGTCGGGACGGAGTACGTGCTCCCGGCCGGACCGCCGACCGTGACGCTCGAGGATCAGACCGTGCCGCAGGCTCGTGCCTCGGCGTACTCCTTCCTGCACCGCCTGCCTCCGGCACTGGCCGAGGACTGGCTCGAACGCCAGCTGCTGGCCTACCGCCGAGCCGTGGCCTGCTGCGTCACCACCCACTGGGCGGCGCGCTCGGTGATCGACGACTACGGGATCGCTCCCGAGAAGGTGCGCGTCGTCGGGGTGGGGCGCAACTTCAGCCCGCGCGGGGGCCGGCGGGACTGGAGCATCCCGCGCTTCCTGTTCATAGCCGCGGAGTGGGAGCGCAAGAACGGCCCCGGCCTGCTGTCGGCCTTCGCCCGCCTGCACGCCGAGCTGCCGTCGGCCCGGCTCGATCTGGTCGGCAATCATCCACCTCCGACGCTTCCCGGAGTCACGGGGCACGGGCGCCTGCGGCTCGGCGTGGCGGCCGAGCGCGAGCGTCTCGAGGAGCTCTACCGCCGCTGCACGTGCCTCGTAATGCCCTCGTGGCACGAGCCGGCCGGCATCGCGTACGCCGACGCGGCGGCGGGAGGGATGCCCTCGATCGGCACGAGCCGAGGAGGCTCGGCCGACATCATCGGGGACGCCGGGATGATCGTCGACCCGGCCGACGACGACGCCCTGCTCGACGCGCTGCGGGCGATGGCGGACCCGGAGCGGGCGTCGCGGCTGGGAGAGCTGGCGCGGCGGCGAGCGGCGGCGTTCAGCTGGCCGCTGGTGGCCGAGCGTCTGCTTCGGGCGCTGGCCTTGCCGGGACTCGAGCTCGAGCCGCTGGCCGACTTCCTCTAGGAGGACGGCTCGCAGCCCGCAAGCACGAGCGTGCTTGCGGGCCGCCCCGCCGAACGTCTAGGGCGCGGTGACGCGCATGCCGTCGTGGTAGACGGTGCCGCCGCCGCTCGAGTCGCCTGCGTAGTAGCCCTGCTTGAGGTAGTTGTACTTGCCCGCGAACAGGGTCGCGGTCGAGTACCTGGGCACGATCAGCTGGCCGTCGCGCTTGACCTCGATGAAGCCCTGGGCGGCACTCGAGGAGAAGCGGATGCGCACCTCGAAGCTCGTCCACGTGCCGGCCTCGACCGGGCCGAGGAACTTGAAGCCGGTTCCGGTCGCCTTGATCGCGTAGCGGTCGCCCTCGAGCTCGAAGGCGATCGGCGGCGAGCCGGTGCCCTCGTTCTTCCACTGGAGGATGTTCTGGAACGAGTTCGCCGGGCCGATCGCGTCGGCCATCGGCATTGTCGCCCAGGTGAAGATCCGCTCGTCGCCCTCGTAGAAGCGCCCGACGCCGTCGCCTCCCTTGAGCACCTCGGCGCGCCCGCCGCTCGAAGGAAGCGTGAACCTGCCGGCGTAGCGGCCCTGCGTGACGGGACTGCTCACGACCGAGGCTGAGCCGCCCCCGACCTGCTGGGTCGAGTCCCACTGCGAGAATGACCCGGTCTCGTAGTCACCCACGAAGATCTCGCGACCGGGCGCCACGGACGGCGGCGTGCCGGTCGTCGGAGGCGGAGTTGTGGTGGTCGTCGTCGGCGTGGTCGTCGTGGTCGTCGGAGTGGTCGGCGTCGTCGTCGGCGTCGTCGTCGTGGTGGTCGGGGCGATCGACGTCGGGCCTGGGGTGCTCGCCGCGTTCTGGACGTTGATCACGGTCGAGGCCGCGGGGCTTGCGTTGCCGGCGGCGTCGAAGGCGACCGCAC
>JACCXP010000167.1 GCA_013696905.1 Thermoleophilaceae bacterium | reverse complement strand
CCGACGAGCATCCCCTCCGGCACCTCGATGTGGCCGAGGCGGCGCCCTATGTTCACGTACTTGCGCATCGAGCGCCCGACGAGGGCGACCTTGCGCCCGAGCGCCGCCGCGGCGTCCACCACCTGCTGCACACGGTGGATGTTCGAGGCGAACGACGTGACGATGATCCGCCCCTCGCAGCGCGAGAAGACCTGCTCCAGATGCGGCCCGACGCTCGACTCCGAGGCCGCCACGCCCGGGCGGTCGACGTTCGTCGAGTCCCCGCCGAGCAGGAGCACGCCCTCCCGCCCGAGCTCGGCGAGCCGCGAGACGTCCGCTGGGATCCCGTCGACGGGGGTCTGGTCGAACTTGTAGTCCCCCGTCAGCAGCGCGGTGCCGAGCTCGCATGTCAGCGCGACCGCGCAGGCGTCGGGAATCGAGTGCGCCATCTTGATCATCTCGAGCGTGAACGGCCCGGCATCGACCACCTCGCCGGGAGCGATCGGCTCGAGGGGGGCCTTGCGCAGCTTGTGCTCGTCCAGCTTCGAGCGCACCATCTCGATCGTGAGCGCGCCGCCGTAGATCGCGGGCACGGTCGTCTCGCCGAGCTCGCGCAGCAGGTACGGCAGTGCGCCGACGTGGTCTTCGTGCCCGTGCGTCAGCACGATCGCCTCGATGTCGCCCGCCCGCTCGAGCAGGTAGGAGAAGTCGGGCAGGACGAGGTCGATGCCGAGCTGGTCGGGCGTCGGGAACATCAGACCGGTGTCGACGACGACGATCGCGCCGTCGTACTCGACGACGGTCATGTTCTTGCCGATCTCCCCGAGTCCGCCGAGCGGCAGGACCCGCAGGGTGGCGCTCAAACCGCGCTCAACAGCCCGTGGCGCTCGAGCGCCGCGCGAATCTCGAACAGCTCGTCCTCGGAGGCCTCGACCATCGGCAGGCGCAACCCCCCGACCTCGACCCCGAGCATGTTGACCGCGGCCTTGACGGGGGTCGGGTTGGTGGTTATCGACATCGTCCGCAGGAGCCCGGCCAGCGAGTCGTGGATCTCGCGGCGCGACTCCGGCTCGTCGATCATGCGGCGCATCTCGGGGCCCACGATATGCGAGGCGACGAGGATGCCGCCCTGCCCGCCCATGTCGAGCACCGAGGCCAGCATCTCGTCGTTTCCGGCCAGCAGGTCGAGGCCCTCGATCGGCTCGACGTCCTCGAAGCGCGCCTGCTTGACCGCCGACACGTTCGGGATCTCGCCGAGCTCGCGCAGGAGGTCGTTGGGGATGTCGACGACGCAGCGCGAGGGGATGTTGTAGACGACGACGGGTCTGTCGGTAGCCTCCGCGACGGCCTCGAAGTGAGCAATGATCCCGCGCCGGTTCGGCTTGTTGTAATAGGGCGTGACGACGAGCACCCCGTCCACCCCGAGCTCCGTGGCCTGCTCGGTCAGGTGCACCGAGTGCGCGGTGTCGTTCGAGCCGGTGCCCGCGATCACGGGCGCGCCGCCGGCCTCCGAGAGCACGAGCTCGAACAGCCGCAGCTTCTCCTCGTCGGAGAGCGTCGGCCCCTCGCCGGTCGTGCCTGCGACGACGAGGCCGTCGGATCCGTTGTCGAGCAGGTGGCGCACGAGCGCGACGGTGCCCTCCTCCGACACGCGCCCGCGCGCGTCGAAGGGCGTCACCATTGCCGTGATGATCCCGCTAAGGCCCATTCGACTCGGATTATCCCTCCCCGGGCGGCGGCTTGCGCCCCCGCCCGCTGAACGGGTAGATTTGCAGCAGTTTCATGCCCCCGGACAAGGACTTCAGCCACCGGACCGCGATCCAGAAGCTCGGCCTGGTCGCCGAGCAGCGGGTCGAGCTGAAGGGGGACCTCGGAGCGGAGCTGCGAGGCGACGTGAAGGCGACGCTCGGTCGCGGATTCGCCCGCTCGGGCGAGCTCGACGGGGCGATCGTGCTCGTCGAGTCCGTCGAGCAGGCATCGGAGGTCCTGCGCCGCTACCGCCCGCGGCTGCGCGACTCCGGCTACCTGTGGCTCGTGACCCGCAAGCGCGGCCACGACGCGTACGTGAACCAGAT
>JACCXP010000163.1 GCA_013696905.1 Thermoleophilaceae bacterium | reverse complement strand
GATCGCAAACCAGAAAGGCGGCGTCGGGAAGACGACGACCGCCGTCAACGTGGCGGCATGCGTGGCCGCGGCGGGCTCATCCACCCTCCTGCTCGACATGGACCCGCAGTGCAACGCCACCGTCGGGGTCGGCCTCTCGAAGGCGATCACCCCGAACGTCTACGACTGCCTGGCCGGGCGCTCGACGGTCGCGGAGGCGGCGTGTGAGACGGCCGTTCCGGGCCTCTGGATAGTGCCCTCGACGCCCGACCTCGCGGCGGCGAACATGGAGCTTCCGCGCGTCCCCGGCTTCGAGTCGACGCTACGAGAGGCGCTGCGCGGGATCGACGAGCGCTTCGCCTACGTGCTGCTCGACTGCCCACCCTCGCTCGGGCCGTTGACCGTCAACGCGCTGGTGGCGGCGGAGCGCGTGCTCGTGCCGCTGCAGAGCGAGTACTTCGCACTCGAGGGCCTGGCCGGGCTGCTCGACACGCTGTTGCTGATCAAGCAGCAGTTCAACCCGCGCTTGACGGTCGCGGGGATGATCCTGACGATGCACGACGCGCGCACGCGGCTCGCCCAAGACGTCGAGCGCGACCTGCGCACGCACTTTCGGGAGCTGCTGTTCGAGACCGTGATCCCGCGCAACGTGCGCGTCGGCGAGTCGCCGAGCTACGGCCTGCCGGTGGTCAGCTATGACCCCTCGTGTGCGGGCGCGACCGCCTATGCGTCGCTCGCGAGGGAGGTCGCCGCGCTTGGCTGACGAACACACCCGCATGGTGCTTCCCGCTCCGCTCACGGGCCAGCGCGGAATCGGGCGCGGTCTGGCCGCGATCCTGGCCAATGCCCCGAGCAACTTCAACGGCCTGCGCGAGCTCCCGGTCGACGCCGTCGCCACCAACCCGCGGCAGCCACGCCGCGACTTCGACGCCGAGGCGCTGCTGGCGCTTTCGGAGTCGATCCGAGTGCATGGCGTCCTGCAGCCGGTGGTGGTCCGGCCGCTGACGGACGGCAGGTTCGAGCTCGTCGCGGGCGAGCGACGCCTGAGGGCGGCCAAGATGGCGGCGCTGACGACGGTTCCCGCGGTGGTGCGGGCCTCGGGTGAGGCGGAGCGGCTCGAGCTCGCGCTGATCGAGAACGTCGCCCGGGAGGACCTGAACCCGATCGAGGAGGCGCGCGCCTGCGCGACCCTCGTGCAGGACCTCGGTCTCACCAAGGAGGAGCTGGCGCGCCGCGTCGGCAAGAGCCGCGTAGCGCTCTCGAACTTGATCCGCCTGCTCGAGCTGCCCGACGAGGCGCTCGGCCTGATCGAGGCGGGGGAGCTCAGCGAGGGGCACGGGCGCGCCATCCTGACCTGCAAGGACCAGCCGTGGCGGCGACAGCTGGCGCGCGAGGCGGTCGCCTGCGGATGGTCGGTCCGCGAGACCGAGCGCCACGCGCGCGAGACCGAGACCGGGCATGCGGTGAGCGATGCCGAGAGCGTCCCCGTGGCGATCCACCCCGATCTCTCCGAGGGAATCGCGGCCGCCGAGGACACCTTGTCGACGGCGCTCGGGCGCGAGGTGCGCCTGCGCGCCCGCGGTCAGCGCTTCCAGGTCCAGTTCCTGGTCGACGATCCGGGCGAGGCGATCGCGCTCGCGGAGCAGCTGCTCGAGCGCGCCCAGAGCCCGGCTCGCAGGCCCGAGCACGAGCCGTTTTAGACAGGCCCGAGCCCCGGCTGCTCGCTAGAATCGGCGGCCCTCGGGCGATTAGCTCAGTCGGTTAGAGCGCTTCTCTGATAAGGAAGAGGTCCCTGGTTCGAATCCAGGATCGCCCATGCCTCAGGCCCTACACGACGCTCAGCATTCCGCCGTCCACGAACACGATCTGCCCGTTGACGAAGCCGGATGCCGGTGAGCAGAGGAAGATCAGGGCCCCGACGAGGTCGGTGACGTTCCCCAGCGCCCGGCTGGCGTGCGTCCTCGCACCCACCCGCGGGCCGACCATCCCGGCGCCGACCGTCGTCCCGACCAGGTAGGCGCTCGTCAGGTGGGCTCGAGCATCCGCCGCCAGTCCTCGACCGGGAAGTCGAGCAACGGCGCTCGCTGCTGCATGCCGGCGTTGTTCACCAGCACGTCGATCGGGCCCGCCAGCTCCTCGGCGCGGGCCACACCGGCGCAGACCGCGTCGGCGTCCGTGACGTCGAAGGCGACCGCGTGCACCACGCCGCCGAGCGCGCGTCAAGTGCTCCTCGACGCTCGCCGACATCCGATCGCGCTGAAGCCCGGACGGTAACGCCGGCTCGCGCCATGGCCCGCGGATAGGCGCCGGCTCCGCCCACGCCGTGACTAGACTGGCCGGGGGACAGACTCGATCTGGAGGAGCCCTGCCGGATGCAGGAGATGGTGATCTACGGCGTCAGCTTCGACATGGTCGGCAAGCAGCCGATCGTGCTGCTGAAGACGCGCGAGGGGAACAAGTTCCTGCCGATCTGGATCGGACATCCCGAGGCGGCCGCGATCCTGATGAAGCTCCAGGGTGCGAATACCCCGCGGCCGATGACGCACGACCTCATGAACGAGATGCTCAGCGAGCTCGAGGTAGCGTGCACGCGCGTGTCGGTCACCGAGCTGAAGGAGAACACCTTCTACGCCTCGATCACGCTCCAGCTCGATGGCAAGGAGATGGAGATCGACTCGCGACCCTCGGACGCGCTGGCGCTGGCCGTCCGCACGAGCGCACCGATCTTCGCCGCCCAGGAGGTCATCGACGAGTCGGCGATCGAGTTCGAGCACGAGGTCGAGGACCAGGAGGAGGTTGTCGAGAAGTTCAAGGACTTCCTCGACAACGTCTCGCCCGAGGACTTCCTCGGCGGCACCGGCGAGGGCCGGGGCTGACGCAGCTTCAGGCGGCGCGCGCGGCGCGCTCGAAGGCCAGCTCGAGGATGCGCGCGATCAGCGCGTCGAACTCGATCCCGCCTGCCTCTGCCGCCTGTGGCAGCAGGCTCGTCTCGGTGAGCCCGGGGATCGCGTTCGCCTCGAGCACGTACAAATCGCCCGAGTCCTGCTCGAGCATCAGGTCGACCCGCGCGAACCCGTACAGCCCGAGCAGGCGGTAGGTGGAGAGCGCTAGCTCCTGGGCGCGCTGGGTGGTCGCGTCGGGCACGTCGGCGGGACAGACGAACTCTGTGCGCCCGATCTCGTAACGCGCCTCGAAGTCGTAGAAGTCCTCGCCGCGCGGCACGGCCTCGACCACCGGCAGGCAAGTCGGTGCGCCCCCCGTGTCGAGCACCGAGACGGCCAGGTCACGACCCTGCACGTGGCGCTCGAGCAGCACGCGGGCGTCGTAGGAGAAGGCGGAGACGAGCGCCGCCGGCACGTCGGCCGCCGTGCGCGCGAACTTGATTCCGAGCGCCGACCCCTGCGCCGCCGGCTTCACGACCACGGGGAAGTCGAGTCGCCTCTCCATCGCCCCGAGCGCGTCGGCCGCGCCGAGCTCCTTGAACGCGGTCTCGTTGAAGGCGAAGAACTCGGGTGTCGGTAGGCCGGCCTCGAGCAGCAGGTGCTTGGCGAGCACCTTGTCCCAGCAGCGCGAGCACGCGAGCACGCTCGAGCCGGTGTAGGGCAGGTCGAGGATCTCGAGCAGCTCCTGCACGGTGCCGTCCTCGCCGTCGCGACCGTGCAGGGCCACGAAGGCTACCTCGGGAGCGGCGGCTCTCAAGCCCCGGATCAGATCCGAGCCGACGTCGAGCGAGATCACCTCGTGCCCGAGGCGCTCGAGCGCGTCCTCGACGCGCGCGCCGGAGCGCAGCGAGACCTGGCGCTCGAGCGAGCGGCCGCCCTTGAGGACGGCGACCCGGCTCACGACGGAGCGGCGCGGCCCTCTCTCGGC